>JAGNNA010000043.1 GCA_017990895.1 Reyranella sp. | reverse complement strand
GCCGCGGCGGCGAAGCGCAGGTCGGGCAGGGGCCCCGAGCGGTCGACCGATGCGCCGGCATCGAACGCCTTCAGCTCCGGCATCACGGTGTCGGCGAACATCCGCATGTTCCGCGCCGCCTCCTCGTGAGGCATGCCGGCATAGGAGAAGACGCCGACATAGCCGCAATTGTTCGTCTGCCGATGGATCGCCATGATCTTCTCGTGGACCTGCTCGGGCGTACCGTAGACCTGCAGGTCGGCGAAGAACTCGATGGCCTTCTGATCGCCGTAGACCGCGAGCTTCTCGTTCATCTTGGCGTAGTACTCGTAGCCGCGCTGGTTCTTCATGTGCGCGCCGGCGAACTGGTAATGGTCGAGCACCGTGCGGTAGTAGCCGCCGATATACTTCACTGCCATCTCGCGCGCCCGCTCGGCGCTCTCGTCGACGAAGGTCCAGCCGGCCGAGATCGGCTGCGGCGCATCGGTACCGTTGATCTCGCGATACAGCGCATTGTACTCGGCGAGTTCCTTCTCGACCTCGCGCCATGGCTTCTGCGGGATGATCAGCAGGCCGACGCCGAGCCGCGCCATGATGCGCGCGCTCTCCGGCGAGACGGCGGCGGCATAGGTGCGGCCGCGGAAGCTCTTGAACGGGGCGGGGCGGATCTCGACCGGCGGCTGACGGTAGTGCTTGCCCTGATGTTCCATGACCCCGGTCTCAAGGCCCTTGAGCAGGGCCTCGCCGTATTCGACGAACAGCTCGCGGCTGTCGCCCATGTCGAGGCGGAAGCCGTCGAACTCGACCTTCCCGGCGCCGCGGCCGAGGCCCAGGATCATGCGGCCGCCCGAAAGATGGTCGAGCATGGAGATCTGCTCGGCGACCCGCACCGGGTCGTGCCAGGGCAGCACCACGACCATCGAGCCCAGTCTCACGTGCCGGGTCCGACCGGCCATGTAGGACAGGAACTGCACCACGTCGGGACACATCGTGTAGTCGGTGAAGTGATGCTCGACCGACCAGATGGAGTCGAACCCCAGCGGTTCGGCCATGTCCGTCAGCGCCAGCTCGTTCAGGTAGATCTGGCGGTCGCTCAGTGCCCGGCCGGTGTTCTGAAAGACTGCAGCCATTCCGACATGCATGGCGTTACCTCCTGCTTCTGGCCGCATGGTAAACGGTCATTCACATGATTGGGAAGTGCCCGCCGATGCTTGATTCCGCCGTATTCGACCGTCATATCCGCCGCATGCGCACCCTGCTCGCTGCTCTTTCCTCCGCCGCCGTCCTCACTTTTGGAATGGTCCCGGCGCAAGCCCAGACCTCAGTGCAACAGGCGCAGGCGCCAGCGTCCAATCCGCAGGTCGCCGAAGTGGAACGCTACTTCAACAGCATCCGCACGATGCAGGCCCGCTTCGTGCAGTCGAACCCGGGCGGAACGGTCGTGCAGGGCACCCTCTCTGTAAGCCGGCCCGGCCGCATGCGCTTCGAATACGATCCGCCCTCGCAGCTCAAGATCGTCGCCGACGGCAGCCAGGTGACGATGTGGGACATCGCCAACCGCGACTTCGGCCAGTGGCCGATCGGCTGGACCGCCGCGTCCTTCCTGGTGCGCGAGCCGATGGTGCTGCAGGGCGGTGATCTCACGGTCGAGAAAGTCGAGCGCGCCGACGGCATGCTGCAACTCACCATGAGCCAGACCAAGAAGCCCAGCGAGGGCAAGGTCATCGTGCGCCTCGGCGAGAACCCGATGGTGCTGCGCGGCTGGTCGATCATCGACAGCCGCGGCCAGCGGGTCGACGTTTCGCTGAACGGCCTGCAGACCGGCCTGCCGCTGGCCGCGAGCCTCTTCAAGTTCGACGGTCCGGACGCTGGCGCCATTCGACGCGGCGTCGATCGCAACTAGGTCTATACTCCCCGCCCGAACCGGCGTGGGGATGAAGACGTGAGTGGACTGACGGTGAGGGCCTCGACCGAGGCCGATGTGGCGCGTTGCGCGGAAATCTACGGACATCATGTGCTGCACGGCACGGCCTCCTTCGAGGTCGACCCACCTGACGTCGCGGAGATGGGAAAGCGGCGCGACGCGGTGCTCGATCTCGGCCTGCCCTATCTCGTCGCCGAGAAGGAGGGACGCCTGCTGGGCTACGCCTATGCCGGCCTCTATCGCGCGCGTCCGGCCTACCGCTTCACCGTCGAGAACTCGATCTACATCGACAAGGATGCCGTGGGGCAGGGCGTCGGCAAGGCGCTGCTGGTGCCGCTGATCGACCTGTGCGCCCGCGACGGACGGCGCCAGATGATCGCCGTGATCGGTGATTCCAAGCATGTCGCTTCTATCAACCTCCACGCTTCCTGCGGCTTCGCCATGGTGGGCACTTTGAAGAGCGTCGGCTTCAAGTTCGGCCGCTGGCTCGACAGCGTCCTGATGGAGCGTCCGCTGGGTCCGGGCGATACAACGCTGCCGGTCTGAGTATGCTTGAGAACCTAATCGCTTGGGTTTATGGTCATGCGCGATGCCGACGGTCCTGAGGGCTGCCGGTCTACGCTTCGTGATCTATCCGGGCGATCATCGACCGGCTCACGTCCATGTCATCGGGCAGGGTGGCGAAGCCGTCTTCAATCTGAACTGCCGCAGGGGTGTGCCGCTGTTGCGTGAAGTCTATGAGCTGTCCCGCAGCGACACGGCGCGTATCCGGGCGTTGGTCGTGACGTACAAGTCGGTCCTTTGTGCTGCTTGGGAGTCGATCCATGGCGAAGCGTGACGAGTTCGAGCGGGCGCGGGCTCGCGGGCAGAAGCGGAAAACCGAAGAGCCCTACGCCGTTGGCGTGCGCTACGACAGACGACAGCAGAGGGTGATCGTTCAGTTGAATACCGGCCTTCTCGTCTTGTTCACGCCGGACATGGTCGAGGGCCTGCAGGAGGCAAAGCCGCGGGATCTGCAGGAAATCGAAATCACTCCATCGGGTTTCGGGCTCCACTTTCCGCGGGTCGACGCCGACGTCTATCTGCCGGGACTGCTCGGCGGACAGGCCGGCTCAAATCGATGGATGGCCGCGAAGCTCGGCCAGCGGGGAGGAAGCGCGCGGAGCGCCGCGAAGACTGTCGCCGCCCGCGCCAACGGTAAACTGGGTGGTCGCCCCCGCAAGAACGAGGCTGCCTGACATGCGTCTGATCGACTATTTCGACCGTGGCGCCGATCTCTATCCCGACCGGCATTGCCTGCATGACGGCACGCAGGGCTGGACCTATCGCGAGGTACGGGGGCAGACGCATCGCGTCGCCAACGGGCTCCTGGCGATGGGGCTGGGGCGCGGCTCGAAGGCGGCGGTCTACAGTCCCAATCATGCGGCGGCCTATGCCTGCCTTCTGGGCATCGTGCGTGCCGGCATCACTTGGGCGCCGGTCAATGCGCGCAATGCGCTGGAGGAGAATCTCTACATCCTGAACAACACGGATGTGGAGGTGCTGTTCTACCATTCGAGCTTCGAGAACTATCTCGCGCGGATTCGCGAGGCCTGTCCGCGTATCACAGGCTTCGTCTGCATCGACACGCCTTCCTTCAGCGAGTGGCTGGCGGCGCAGAAGGAGGAAGCACCGGACCTGCCCGATGCGCCGGACGACGTGGCCTTCCTCGCCAGTTCGGGTGGCACCACCGGCCGGCCGAAGGGCGTGCAGATCACCAACCGCAACATCGAGACGATGAACTCGATCTTCTGGGCCTGCATGCCCGTGAAGTCGCCGCCGGTTCATCTGATGGTGGCGCCCATGACGCATGCGGCCGGGGTCTGCTCGTTTCCGCTGCTGCCCTTCGGCGGCACCAACATCTTCATGGGCACGGCCGATCCCGGCGGCATTCTGGCCGCAATCGAGAAGCACAAGGTCACGCATGTCTACATGCCGCCGACCCTGATCTACATGCTCCTCGCGCATCCCGACGTGGGCAAGTACGACTACAGTTCGCTGCAGCATCTCGTCTATGCCTCGGCGCCCATGTCGGTCGACAAGCTGGTCGAGGCCGTGAAGGTGTTCGGTCCCGTGTTGACGCAAACCTACGGCCAGGCCGAGGCCTGCATGATCTGCACCTTCTTCTCACCGGAAGATCACGTGGCGGCCCTGGAGAGCAACAACCGCCACCGGCTCGCGAGCTGCGGCAAGGTCTCGCCGCTGGTGCGGCTGGAAGTGATGGACGATCACGGCAAGCTGTTGCCGCGCGGCCAGCGCGGCGAGATCGTCGTGCGCGGCAGCCTCGTGATGAAGGGCTACTACAACAACGTCGAGGCGACGGCGGAAGCCTCGGCCTTCGGCTGGCACCATACCGGCGATATCGGCGTGATCGACGAAGATGGCTTCGTCTATATCGTCGATCGCAAGAAGGACATGATCATCTCCGGCGGCTTCAACGTCTTCCCCGGCGAGGTCGAGCAGGTCCTGTGGAGTCATCCCGCCGTGCAGGATTGCGCGGTGATCGGCATTCCCGACGAGAAGTGGGGCGAGGCGGTGAAGGCCGTCGTCGAACTGAAGCCCGGCATGACGGTGGAGGCTGACGAGCTGATCCGGCTCGCCAAGGAGAAGCTCGGTGGCGTCAAGGCGCCGAAGACCGTCGACTTCGTCGACACGCTGCCGCGCAGCCCCGTCGGCAAAGTGCTGAAGAAGACGCTCCGCGAGCCTTACTGGGTCGGTCACGAGCGGAAGATCTGATGCGGGATTGGTTGCGGCGTCTCCCGCCCAACGTGCAGGGGGCGCTGTGGCTGGTGAGCGGCGGCTTCATCTTCACCTCGACGGGCGTGATGATCCGCCTGCTCTCCGAGCAGATCGAGAGCGTTCAGACCGCGTTCTTCCGCGCGATCCTCTCGGTCATCATGCTGTTGCCGCTGATGATGACGGGCCGGGTGAAGCCCTGGCTCAGCCAGCGCATCAAGGGCCACTTCTGGCGCACCTTCATGGGCACCACCTCCATGGTGCTGGGTTTCTATGCCATCTCGATGCTGCCGCTGGCCGACGCCACGGCCATCGCCTTCTCGCAACCGCTCTTCTCCGTGGTGGTGGCGGTGCTCATCGCCAAGGAGAAGGTCGGCTGGCGGCGCTGGACCGCGACCGCCGTGGGCTTCATCGGTGTGCTGGTGATGGTGCGGCCGGGGGAGGGCAGCCTGCAGCTGGGCGCGCTGGTGGCGCTGGCCAACGCCGCCTGCGTCGCCATCTCGATCCTGCTGGTGAAACGCCTTTCGGACTCCGAATCGCCGCTGATGATCCTGACCCAGTTCGCGATCTTCTCGACCCTGCTGCTGGCGCCACCCGCACTCTGGGTCTGGCGCTGGCCCGACCTCTGGGGCTGGGTGCTGGCAATCGGCATCGCGTCGACGGCCACGGTCGGCCAGTATTTCTGGGTGCAGGCCTTCAAGGCTGGCGAGATGTCGGCGATCGCGCCGTTCGAATACATGCGCCTGCCCTTCGCGGTGTTCATGGGCTGGCTGATCTGGAGCGAGATGCCGGTGGTCTGGACCTATGCCGGTGCCGCCATCGTCATCGCCTCGGCGCTCTACATCGCCCATCGTGAGCATGCGGTCGCGCGTGATCGGCGGCGCGCCGCGTCGGTCAGCCCGCCGGAGAAGCCTCCGGGCGGGTCCCCGTCTGGCCCTGCTCCTTGAGCAGCCAGGCCCGCGCGCGGGCGCGGTGATCTTCCGTGATGTGCATGCGGGCGGCGGTGAAGGCTGCGACCAGGATCGCCGCATCGTCGGTGAAGCCCAAGCCCAGAAGCAGGTCAGGAATGGCGTCGAACGGCAACACGAAGTAGGCCAACGCTCCGAACAGCGTGGCGCGGATCGGCAGCGGCGTGGCGCTGTCGCTGGCGCAGCAAAACGCCGCGACTGCGTCCTCGGTGAACGGAACGCGGCCCAGAGTGCGGCGGGCCTTGTGCCAGAAATTCCGTCGGACGGTCTCTTCGTTTCGGACCAGGTCGGATTCGTCGCTCATGCGGGAAAGGTTGGGTCGGCGCGCCCGCTTGGCAAGGGGGATGGAAATGCTAAAAGCGCGCAACCACGGAGGACACGGATGAACGTCAAGGGTCAGGCCGCCATCGTCACGGGCGGCGCGTCGGGTTTGGGCGGCGCGACGGCGTCGGCGCTGGCGGCCGCGGGCGCCAAGGTCGCCATCTTCGACCTGCAGGACGAGCTGGGCGAGCAGAAGGCCAAGGAAATCGGCGGTCTCTTCGTAAAGACCAACGTCGCCGACGCCGCCAGCGTCGAGGCCTCCGTGAAGACCGTCGTCGAAAAGCTCGGTACGCCGCGCGTCGTCGTGAACTGCGCCGGCATCGGCCGGTCCGGCCGCACCATTTCCAAGTCCGGTCCGCACGATCTGGCGATGTTCAGCCAGGTCATCCAGGTCAACCTGATCGGTACCTTCAACGTGATCCGCGTCGCGGCCTATGCGATGAGCCAGTCCGAGCCGATGGACGGCGGCGAGCGCGGCGTCATCGTCAATACCGCATCGGTCGCGGCCTTCGACGGCCAGATCGGCCAGGCGGCCTATTCGGCGTCCAAGGGCGGCGTGGTCGGCATGACGCTCCCGATCGCGCGCGATCTCGCGAGCCTCGGCGTGCGCGTCTGCACGATCGCGCCGGGCCTGTTCCTCACGCCGATGATGATGAGCCTGCCGGCGGAGGCACAGAAGAGCCTGGGCGCGCAGGTCCCGTTCCCCTCGCGTCTCGGCGACCCGAAAGAATACGCGCAACTCGCCATGAGCATCGTCGAGAATCCGATGCTGAACGGCGAGACGATCCGCCTCGACGGCGCGATCCGCATGGCGCCGAAGTAGGCGGTCCTGGAAGGCGCCCCGATGCGGTTCGCGACACTAATCCTGGCGGCCGTCGGTCTGGCCGCCGCCGCGGGGCCCGCATGGGCCGAGCCACGCTGGCTCGCCTGCAAGGTCACGGACCAGGGCGGTCAGGTGCGCAATTTCAGCGTGGTGTTCGACGACCGTCGCAATACCGTCGGCGTCTGGGACGGCACCTCGATGGCCGAGGGCACGAGCGTCGTCATCACGTTCCAGGCGCTGCGCGCGACTTTCCCAAACTTCTCGATGACCTACAATCGCAACGACGGCGCCTACTCGATGACGCCGCTCGGCGCCAACTATGGCGGGCTGCTGCACGGAGAATGCCGCCGCAGTCTGCCGCCGCCCGGCGCTCCCGCCGGGCCGCGCTAGCGACGCTTCGTCAGTAGCCGAGATCGGCCGGCTGCTCGCAACGCAGATCGGCGACGCTGTTCTCCGTTGCCTGTCGGCCCGGCGTCGTCTGGCCGTTGCAGGTGTAGCGGATGCGCAGCGTCTTGGTCAGGCGATCGGGCATGCCGAAGATATAGGCCATCGCCGGCACCTGGCAGCGCGACGGACCCTCGCCGCAGATCTCGCGGACCTGCTGGGTGACGTCGATGGTCGAGGACGGGCCGCCCCACGAGGCTTCGAGGATATCGATCCGGCGCGGCACGATGGGCGCCTGGCCGACACAGGCCATGCGGACCTTGAAGGTCGGCGGCGCGACCTCGGCCAGCACGAAGTTCTGCGGCTGGCAGGTCCAGATCACGGTGAGCTTCTTGGCGAGGTCGGCGCGATTGTCATTGAAGGCGGGACCATTGGCGAACACGTCGCAGGGATAGCCCCCCGGGCAGGTGACCATGCTGGTGACGTCGGCACCGGGTCCGGCTTGCGGGAGTCCCCAGTAGGCGCGCTTGATCTGCGCCGTCGACTGCACCACCACCTGCGAGCCCTGGCTGCAGGCCACGGCCGTACCCATGACGGCCAATGCAAGAAGAAATAGACGACCCCAAGCCATGAAACCCCGGTCCAAAACTGCACTGCCAGTCCCAATTTCCCGCGGGGGAAACTAACGCCCGGAGGCGGTCGCGGCAATCGGCCAAGCTTGACACTAAATACGTGAGGAATAAGAGTGAAAGCGATGGGGATCGCGATCTCCCCACGAGGCGACAGCCGAAGCATCGCGTCCTGCCTATTTGAACAAGGGACGCTGCAATGCCTTCGCCAAACACGATTTCTGCCGACAAACTCGCCCGTCTTCTCGGGCGTCCCGATTCGCCTTCCCTGATTGACGTCCGGACCGACGAAGATTTCGACGCCGATCCGCGGCTCGTGCCGGGTGCGGTTCGCCGCTCCTGGAACGAGGCTCCGGCTTGGGGGGCGGCCTTTGCCGGCACCGGCCGGCCGGCCGTGGTGATCTGCAAGAAGGGCCTGAAACTCAGCCAGGGAGCCGCCGCCTGGCTTCGCCATCAGGGAGTGCCGACCGACGTGCTGGAGGGCGGCATGGTCGCGTGGGAGGCGGCGAAGTTGCCGACCGTTTCGGTCGAGCGCCTGCCGCCGCGTGACGCCCAGGGCCGCACCGTATGGGTCACGCGCAGCCGGCCCAAGGTCGACCGCATCGCCTGCCCGTGGCTGATCCGGCGGTTCGTCGATCCGCAGGCGGTGTTCCTCTATGTCGTGCCCTCGGACGTGCTGGAAGTCGCCGACCGGTTCGGCGCGACGCCGTTCGACGTCGACCACGCGGACGTGCACTGGAGTCATCGCGGCGAGCGTTGCACGTTCGATCTCATGGTCGAGGAATTCGGTCTGGAGACAGAGCCCCTGAAGCGCCTGGCCACGATCGTGCGCGGCGCCGACACCGGCCGCCCCGAACTTGCCCCCGAGTCGGCCGGCCTGCTGGCGGCCTCGCTCGGCCTGTCGCGCATGTACGCCGACGACCTCGCGCAACTCGAGGCGGGGCTCGCCCTCTACGATGCCTTCTATCGCTGGTGCCGCGACGCCGTCGACGAGGGTCACGACTGGCCGCCGACCGCGAGGAAGTCATGAGTGAAGCGAAACCGCACGGCGTCCCGTTCGCCGAGGCGATGAAGGTCTGGCTGCGCGTCGCTGCCCTGTCCTTCGGCGGGCCCGCCGGGCAGATCGCGGTGATGCACCGCATCATCGTCGAGGAAAAGAAGTGGATCGGCGAGCAGCGGTTCCTGCAGGCGCTGAACTACTGCACGCTGCTGCCCGGTCCCGAGGCGCAGCAACTGGCGACCTACATCGGCTGGCTGATGCACCGCACGGCGGGTGGCCTGCTGGCGGGCACGCTGTTCGTGGTGCCCGGCCTCGTCGCCATCATGGCGCTGTCGTGGGTCTATGTGCTGCTGGGCAAGGTAACCTTGGTGCAGGGGCTGTTCTTCGGCCTGAAGGCCGCCGTGCTGGTCATCGTGATCGAGGCGGTGATCCGGGTGGGGCGGCGGGCGCTGCGCAACAACGCGATGCGCCTGCTGGCGGGCGCGGCGTTCGTCGCGATCTTCTTCTACGGCGTGCCGTTTCCGCTGATCGTCATCGGGGCGGGGCTGATCGGCTTCATCGCCACGAAGCTCGGCCGGTCGGAATTCCAGGCCGGGGGCCATGGCGCGGGTGGCCATGCCGGACTGGGCGATGCCCAATCGTTGCTGGGCGAGGCGACTCCCGAACATGCCCGGCCCAATCTCACCTGGACGCTGTCGATCGGCGCGATTTTCCTGATCCTGTGGCTGGCGCCGGTCGGGCTGTTGTGGCTCCTGCGCGGACCCGACGACGTCTTCACGCAGATCGCGGTGTTCTTTAGCAAGATGGCGGTGGTGACGTTCGGCGGCGCCTACGCCGTGCTAGCCTATGTCGCGCAGCAGGCGGTCGAGCAATATGGCTGGGTCACCGCGGGCGAGATGCTGGACGGGCTGGGACTTGCCGAGTCGACGCCTGGACCGCTGATCATGGTGACGCAGTTCGTCGGCTTCCTCGGCGCCTGGCGCGACCCGGGAGGACTGTCCCCGCTGCTGGCCGGGACGCTCGGCGGGCTGCTCACGACCTGGGTCACGTTCGTGCCCTGCTTCCTGTGGATCTTCGTCGGCGCGCCCTATGTCGAGGCGCTGCGGTCCAACAAGGCGCTGTCGGGGGCGCTGGCGGCCATCACCGCGGCGGTCGTGGGCGTGATCCTGAACCTCGCCGTCTGGTTCGGGCTGCAGGTGCTGTTCGCCGAGCTGCGCCCGGTCAGCCTGCTCGGCGCCACCCTCGACGTGCCGGTTCTGGCGTCGGCGAACGTCGCAGCCGTCGCACTGGCGGCGGCCTGTGCGGTTGCTGTATTCCGCTTCCGCTTCGGGATGATCCCGGTCCTGCTGGCCAGTTCCATGGCCGGCATCGTCTACGCATTGATGTTATAGGAAACCATGACCGACACCCTCCCCGACCGCCTGTCCACCAATCCCAAGAGCCCGCACTATGACGAGGCGCTTCTCCAGCGCGGCATCGGAATCAAGTTCGATGGCCAGGAGAAGACCAACGTCGAGGAGTATTGCGTGAGCGAGGGCTGGATCCGTGTCGCCGTGGGCAAGACGGTGGATCGCAAGGGCAACCCGCTGACCATCAAGTTCAAGGGCACGGTCGAGCCGTACTTCGAGACCAAGAAATCCTAGAGGAGGCTGGATGGCACGGCCGCGCGCGGATGGAGATTCACCAAATCGCCTGCGTCGGCGCGACATGCTGGGAGGCATGGCGTTCCTCGGCGGCTCCCTGCCCGCAGCCGGGCCGGCGGGAGCCCAGATCGTGAAGGTCCGACTTGGCACGGCGACGCCGGGCGGCGGCTTTCCCGTCTATGGCGCGGCCTTCGTCGAGGGCGTGCGGCGCTTCGATCCGGCCCTGGAGATCGAGGCGATCAACACCAAGGGCAGCACCGAGAACGTGCCGATGCTCGAGGCCGGTACGCTCGACATCGCGCTGGTCCAGGGCGAGGTCGTTCACGCGGCGCTGCAGGGCGTGGGGCATGCGCCGGCCGATCTGCGCGTGCTGACGGCGATGTATCCGACCGCGGGCATGTTCGTCGTGCGGGCCGATTCGCCCTATCGCACGATCGGCGATCTCAAGGGCAAGCCAATTGCCTGGGGCGCCGGCGGTTCGGGCCTGGTGATCCTCGGCCGCTACGCCATGGACGGGCTCGGCCTCGACGCCGCCACGGACTTCCAGCCGATCTACCTCGAGCGCGCCGGCGATGGCCCGGCGATGGTGCTCGACGGCCGCGCTGCCGCGTTGTGGGGCGGCGGCAATGGCTGGCCAGGGTTCATGACCATGGCCCGCAGCAAGGAGGGTGCGCGCTTCATCGCGCCGGACGCCGACGAGATCCGGCGGATTCTGGCCAAACACCCGTTCCTGAAGCCCGTCACGCAGCCCGCCGGGAGCTTTCCCGGTCAGGACACGGCCATCCCGTCGGTCGGCTCCTGGAGTTTCGTGCTGGCGCGTCCCGGGCTGGACGAGGCGAGCGCCTACCGCATCGTCAAGGCGCTGCATGCCCTGCAGCAGGCTGGCAATCCTCCGGCGCAACTCGTCGACACGACGGCTGCCAATACCGTCTCGGTCGTGCCGGGGCGCGAGAAACTGCATCCCGGCGCGGCGCGTTTCTATGGAGAGATCGGCCTTCTCACGTAACCAACGGCGGGTTGCCGCGTTGCACCGTCTGGAAACGATGGAGCACGCCATGGACAAGGCCAAGGACAGGATCGAGGGCGAAGGCAGCTACACTGCCACCGCCGACTACAACGAGCGAACCGCCGAATTCCTGAAGCAGGGCAAGGTCGACGGCGCCGCCCGCGCCGCCGCCAGGGCCCTGGACTCGGATGAAGGGCCAACGCTCAAGGCTGCCGAAGCCAAGGGCAAGGCTGGCGACCCCAAGGGCCAGGGAGCCACCAAGCCTAGGTAGTTTTTATTCGGGCTTCAGTAGTCCCTTCTTCGCGAGATCGCCGATCCCCGCATCCTCGGTCTTGAGGAAGGCTGCGAAAGCTTCCGGCGTGGACGGTCTCACCGTCGCGCCGAGCTCGGCGAACTTCTGCTTGATCGTCGCGTCGTCGAGTGCCGCGGCGACGGCGGCGTTAAGCGTCGCGATGAGTGCTGGCGGCGTATCGTGCCTGACGAAGAGGCCGAGCGTCGTGCCGCCGTCGAAGGCCGTGCATCCGGTTTCGGCCAGGGTCGGTACGTCTGGTAATTCCGGTGCGCGCTTCTCGCCGACGACCACCAGCGCGCGAAGTTTGCCGGACTTGATGTGCGGCAGCGAGCTGCTGAGCTGATCCACGTAACTGTCGATCTGGCCGGCCAGTACGTCGTTGAGACCGACTCCCGAGCCGCGATAGGGCACGATCGCGAAGCTCACCTTCTCGTTTTCCTGAATGCGCAGGATATCCGTATGGTTCGGCGTGCCATTACCGGCATGCCCCATGCTGATCGTGCCGGGCTTGGCCTTCGCGGCCGCCAGCAGCGACTGCCAGTCCTTGAAGCGGCTGTTCGTCGGCACCACGACGATCATGGGGACCGTGCTCAGCATGCTGACCGGGGCGAAGGACGGAACCATCGACGGCTTGCCCGCCATCAGTGGCGAAACGTAGAGCGTACCGAAAGCCGCGATCACCATCGTGTAACCGTCGGCTGGCGCCTGTAGTACGAGTTCCTGGCCGACGACCCCGCCGGCGCCGGGCCGATTGTCGATGAGAACGGGTTGCCCCAGCTTGCGCGACATGCCTTCGCCCGCGAGCCGCGCGGTCACGTCGGCATTGCCGCCGGCGGCGAAGGGGACGACGAGGCGAAGCGGCTTGGTGGGAAAGGACTGCGCCCTTGCGCCGACTCCGCTTGCCAGCGCCGTCGCAGCCGCGAGGCCGCCGAGCATGAATTCCCGTCTGTGTGCCACGATGCATTTCCTCCGTTATCGCTTCGGAGAAGCATCCGCCCGGATGTCGGGCCGGGCTAGTTCAATCGCCGGGGGCTTTCGCGGCCCGAAAATGGCACACCGCCGTCCGGGCGTCCCACAGCTTGGAGGCACGTCGTGTCCTAGTTGCTGTTCTCCAGGTGTCTCAGCACAGATCGACGCCCATCGCGTTCGACCTCGAAGCGGACGCGATCGCCTGCGCTCAGAACTTTCAGCAGCGAAGAATCCTCGACGGCAAAGACCCGCACGCCGCCTTCCGGGAGAAGAGGGAGGGGACGGTACTCGAGCGTGATACGTCCAGCGGCGGGATCGACCGCCACGACCCGGCCGCTGCCGAGCGGTGTGTCGTCCGGTGCCTCGGCCGTGGAGTTCTGCAGATCCGCGTCGGGCTCCGGGTATCCGAAGCTCGGAAGGGTGGCAGCCGAAAGCGGAGAAACGACGGGCGAAAGCGCGAGCGCAGCCAGTGCGGCAGCGAGCGTGAAGGACTTGGTAGACATCGGGCTGAACTTTCCAGAATGAACGCTACTCAGCGACCCAATCTGGTACGGGTCGCCCGGATTTCCAGTGGTTACAGACCGGTTACGGACGTCGATCACGCTTTGTCACACGCCGCCAGGCCCGAATTTGCGAGCTTTTCTGAATTTGCGCGCCAGCGGAAGGTAAACTCGAGTTGAACAGCGGTTGAAGACTCGCGCAGCCGATCACGCGATCGAGTCGATGACCTTGGCGAGGGCCACGTCCTTCTCCGACAGACCGCCAGCGTCGTGCGTACTGAGAACGATCTCGACCTTGTTGTAGACGTTGGACCATTCCGGATGATGGTCGGATTTTTCCGCGGCCATCGCGACGCGGGTCATGAAGCCCCAGGCTTCGTTGAAGTCGGCGAACCTGAAGCTTTTCTGGATCGCGTCGCGCCCGCGCACCTTCTTCCAGCTCTTGATGGAGGACAGGGCCTGGGTGCGGGCCTTGCCGGCGAGTTTGGCGGTCATCTGTTCTCTCCTTGGTTGGCGTGAAGCTTGCCTCATCGCGGGCCAGCAGCCTAGGCTCGCCCCAACAAACCGGAGGCTTTTGTGAAGATCACCCGTCGTACCGCCCTGCTTTCGACCACGGCTGCCATGCTCGGTGCCGCTGCCGCGACGCCGGCCTCTGCCCAAAAGGCTGCCGACCAGCTTCGCATCCTGTTCAACGATGCCGTGCCCAACGTCGACATGTATTTCAACAGCCAGCGCACCGGCCTGATCCTGGCGCACCAGGCGTGGGACATGCTGGTGCATCGCGATCCGGCGACCTTCGAGATCAAGCCGTCGCTGGCCACCGACTGGAAGTTCACCGACGACAACACGCTCGATCTCACGATCCGCCAGGGCGTCAAGTTCCACGACGGCAGCACGCTCTCGCCCGACGACGTTGTCTACACGATCAACATGGCGGCCGATCCCGCGTCCAAGGTCGCCACTCCGTCGAACTACGCGTGGATCGACAAGGCCGAGAAGACCGGCGACTGGACGGTGCGCATCAAGATGAAGCGGCCGACGCCGGCGGCGCTCGAATATCTCGCCATGGTGACGCCGATCCATCCCAAGGCCTATCGCGAGAAGGTCGGACCCGAGGGCTTCTCCGCCAAGCCGGTCGGCGCGGGCCCCTACAAGATCGTCAGGAACGATCAGGGCAAGGAAGTGTTCTTCGAGCGCTTCGACGACTACTGGAAGGGCTCGCCCAAGGGCGTTCCCGCGATCAAGAAGCTGCATGTCCGCTTCGTGCCCGATCTCGCGACCGCGGTGACCGAACTGCTGGCGCAGCGCGCCGACTGGATCTGGAACATCAATCCCGACCAGGCGAACGACATCAACAAGATGCCGTTCCTGCAGGCCGTGCGGCAGGAATCGATGCGCGTGGGCTATCTCTCGATCGACGCCGCCGGGCGCACCGGCGCCGACAATCCGCTGACCAAGCTCAAGGTGCGCCAGGCGATCTGGCACGCCGTCGACCGCAAGCAGTTCGCCGACAAGCTGGTCGGCGGCGGCAGCCGCGTGCCGCCGGCCCCCTGCTTCCCAAGCCAGTTCGGCTGCGACGCCGACGCCGCCGTGAAGTACGACTACGATCCGGCGAAGGCCAAGGCGCTGCTGGCCGAGGCGGGGTATCCCAACGGCTTCGACGTCGAGATGGTGAGCTATGTGCAGCCGACCACATGGGGCGCCGCGATCCAGAACTATCTGACCGCCGTCGGCATCCGCGCCAAGATTACCCAGCTCCAGGTCGCGCCGGCCATCCAGAAGGCCCAGAAGGGCGAGGCGCCGCTCTATATGGGAAGCTGGGGCAGCTACTCGATCAACGACGTCTCGGCGATCCTGCCGGTGATGTTCGGCGCCGGGGCGCTCGACAACTATTCGAAGGATCCCGAGCTCGAGAAGCTGATCGCCGAGGGCGGCTCCACTTCCAACACGGAAGCGCGCAAGAAGGCCTACTCGGCGGCGGTGAAGATCGCGACCGAGAAGGCCTACTGGCTGCCGATCAACACCTACGTGAATACCTACGCCTTCTCGAAGGGCCTGGAGTTCAAGACCTTCCCCGACGAGCTGCCGCGCTTCTACTTCGCCAAATGGAAGTGACGCGCGCAAGCGCGTCACTTCCATCCCGAGCGTAGCCGAGGGATCTTTCAAGGAACCAGCAGACACTCCACGCCGCCGCCGGGTCGAGGCCTGAGCGGCGGCGTTTCTACTGAGCAGCGCGGTTCGGCGATCGGGCAGCGCGGATGGAAGCGGCAGCCCGGCGGGATGTTGGCGGGGTCGGGCATGACGTCGCCCAGGCCGACATCGGGCACGCCGAGGCCGGGTTCCGGCGTCAGCACCGAGGCCAGCAGCGCCTTGGTGTAGGGATGCTCGGGCGCGTGGAACAGCGCCTGCGTCGGCTTCTTCTCGACGATGCGGCCGAGATACATCACCGCCACCTCGCTCGCGACGTGCTCGACGACGGCAAGGTTGTGGCTGATGAACAGGTAGGTGAGGCCGAGGTCGCGGCGCAGCTCGGCCAGCAGGTTCAGGATCTGCGCCTGCACCGACACATCGAGCGCCGAGGTCGGTTCGTCGCACACCACGATGCGCGGCCGCAGCACGAGCGCGCGCGCGATGGCGACCCGCTGGCGCTGGCCGCCCGAAAGTTCGGCCGGCAGGCGGTTGCCCATTTCGCCGGGGAGGCCAACACGCTCCAGCATCTCGTCGACGCGCTTGGCGATCTCGGCGCGCGAGAAGCTGCCCTGCGCCTGCAGCGGCATCGCCACGATGTCGCGAATGCGTGTCAGGGGATTGAGCGAGGAAAACGGGTCCTGGAACACCGGCTGGATCAGGCGCGCCCGCGCCTTGCGGTCCATGTCGACGATGCGCTGGCCCTCGACCGCGATGTCGCCGGAATCGGGCGTGAGCAGGCCTAGGATCAGGCGGGCGAGGGTGGACTTGCCGCAGCCCGACTCGCCCACGACGCCCAGCACCCCACCCGGGGGCACGGCGAAGGAGACGCCGTCGACGGCGACGACGCGGCGATCCTTGCCCAGGATGCCGCCGGAGACACGGAAGGTCTTGCCGACGGATTTGAGTTCGATGGCAGGCAGGGTCGTCGCGGTCATGGAGCCAGCCGGCAGAGATAATCGTGACCCGGCGCCGCGATCTGGTGAGGGACGGTGTGGGCGCAGGTAGCGTCGGCGAAGGTACAACGATCGCGGAAGCCGCAGCCTTCGAAGCCCGGTCCGATGCGCGGCACCGTGCCGGGGATCGAGCCCAGCGGCTCGTCCTGGCGCTGCCGGCCCGGCACCGGCACGCAGCGCAGCAGTCCCTGCGTATAGGGATGCTTGGGATCGGCAAACAGCTGCGCGGTGGCCGCGCTCTCCACGACTTCGCCCGCGTACATGACGGAGACGCGATGGGCGATGCGGGCCACGATGCCGAGATCGTGGGTGATCAGCAGCAGGCCGAGACCGAGGTCGCGCTGGAGCTGCGCGAGAAGGCGCAGAATCTGCGCCTGCACCGTGACGTCGAGCGCGGTGGTCGGCTCGTCGGCGATCAGCAGCTGCGGCTCGCACATCAACGCCATGGCGATCATCACCCGCTGGCGCAGGCCGCCCGAGAGCTGGTGCGGGAACTGGCCGAGGCGAAGCTCCGGCGCGGTGATGCCGACCCGGCCCAGCAGGTCGGCCGCCCGGTCGGTGGCCACCCGCTGCCTCACCTTCTTGTACCGGCGCATCACCTCGGTCATCTGCGAGCCGATCGTGTAGGCCGGGTTGAGGCTGGTCATCGGCTCCTGGAAGATCATCGCCATGGAATTGCCGCGCAGCCGCGCCATGCCGCGCTCGTCGAGCTTCAGCAAGTCCTCGCCCTGGAAGGTGAGGCGCTGCGCGGCGCGATGCCCGCCGCGCGCCAGCAGGTTCATGATCGCGAGCGCAGTCACCGACTTGCCGCAACCCGATTCGCCCACCAGGCAATGTGTCTCGCCGCGCTCCACGGTGAGCGAGGCGCCGCGCACCGCCGAGGTACGCCCGCCGAACCCGACTTCGAGCCGCTCGACGTCGAGAAGCGCGCTCATGTGCGCGACCGCGTGCCGAAGGCGTCGCGCAAACCGTCGCCCAGCAGGTTGATGCCGAGCACCAGCACGAACAGCGCCACGCCCGGAATGACGATCACCCAGGGGCTGAAGAACATGTAGTCCTTGGCCTCGGCGATCATCAGCCCCCAGGACGGCAGCGGCGGCGGGACGCCGAGGCCGAGGAACGACAGCGTCGCCTCGAGCAGGATGGCCAGCGCGACCTCGAGGGTCGCCACCACGACGAGGTGACTCGCGATATTGGGCAGGACCTCGCGCGACAGGACGCGGAATCGCGAGCAGCCGGCGCACCAGGCGGCGGCGACGAAGTCGAGGTTGCGGACCTGCATGGAGGTCGAGCGCGCGACGACGGCGAAGCGGTCCCACAGGAGAAGGCCCAGGGTCAGGACCAGCAAAGTCATCGAGGTGCCGAGCAGGCCCACGACGGCGAGCGCCACGAGGACGACCGGGATGGACAGGCGCGTCGTGATGGCGAACAGCACCGCATCGTCGATGCGGCCGCCGAAGAAGCCGCCCAGCACGCCGATGGTGATGCCGATCACGCCGGAGACGATGGTGACGGTGACGCCGATCAGCATCGAGATGCGGCAACCCCAGATCAGGCGCGAGAGATAGTCGCGGCCTAGCTGGTCGGTACCGAGGATGAAGTCGGGATTGTGACCTTCCATCCAGAACGGCACCAGCAGGCGGCGGTTGAGATCCTGCGCGAACGGATCGTGCGGCACGATCAGCGGTGCGAAGACAGTGCAGAACAACGCAAGGGCGACGATGACCGCGCCGATCCACGTGCCGGCGCTCTTCCAGCCCCGACGCGGGCCGGCATTGATCGAGACAGCGCTACTCATGCGCGTAGCCGCGGATCGAGCACGGCGTTCAACAGGTCGGATACCATCGTCAGGGCCACATAAATGACGGCGAGGACCAGCACGACGGCCTGCACGACCGGGAAGTCGTTCTTGGCGATGCTCTCCCAGGCGAGGAAGCCGACGCCGTGCAGGGCGAAGACCTGTTCGATGACGATCGAGCCGCCCAGCATGAAGCCGAGCTGCACGGCCGCGATGGCGACGACCGGAATGGCGGCGTTGCGCAGCGCGTGCTTCAGCAGGATCGAGGCGCGCGACAGGCCCTTGGCGCGGGCGGTGCGGATATAGTCGCTGGCCATTGCCTGGATCATGCCGGCGCGCGTGAGGCGCGTGAGGGCTGGAACCGCTGAGAAGGCGAGCACGATGCCCGGCATCACGAAATGCTCCCACGAGCCGGTGCCCGAGATCGGCAGCCAGCCCAGGGTGAGGCCGAAGACGATCATCAGCAGGAGGCCCAGCCAGAAGGAGGGCATGGCCTGGCCGATCAGGGCGACCATCTGGACGGCGCGGTCGAAATTGGTGTTCTCGCGCACCGCGGCGAGGATCCCCATGGGGATCGAGATGAGAAGCGCGAGCGAGAGGCCTGTGAGGCCCAGCGTCAGGGTCACCGGCATGCGCTCGGCGATCAAGGTCGAGACGCGCGTCTGGAAAAAATAGCTGTTGCCGAGATCGCCGGTCACGGCGCGCCCGACCCAGTCGAGGAACTGCTCGAGCACCGGGCGGTCGAGCCCGTAGGCCTTGCGCACGGCTTCGATGTCGGCCGCCGTGGCGTTGGGGCCGGCGATCGAGATGGCGAGGTCGCCCGACAGCCTAGTGAGGATGAAGGCGAGGGTCATGACCGTGGCCGCGACGAGCAGCGCCACGATCAGGCGGCGGACGAGAAAGCGAAGCATGTGCGATGGGGAGCTTAATGCGGATCGGTCACGAAGGCGACCATGCGAATAGCGCGCCAACTCCGGGATTGGAAGGTACGTAAACGGTCACGACGGAGCGCTTGGCGTGGGCGCGCTGGTCCTATAAGGGGGAGTCATGCCGGTCTTCAACAATCCTCGGCGCACGCCCTGTTTCGGCCTGGCGCCCACACTGGAGGATTTCGAAGCGATCGCTGCCGAAGCGCTCGCGACGATTCCCGAGGAGTTCCGCAAGCACATCGGCAACGTGCGCATCCAGATCGACGATTTTCCATCCGACGAAGTCGAGAAGCAGATGGAGCTCGAAACGCCGTTCGATCTGCTCGGCCTCTATCAGGGCGTGTCGATGATGGAGCGCGGCGCGGGCCATGTGGCCAACGACATCGACCGCATCTTCCTGTATCGCCGTCCCATTCTCGACTACTGGTGCGAATCGGGCGAGGACCTGCCACACATCGTGCGCCACGTGCTGATCCACGAGATCGGCCATCATTTCGGCCTCAGCGACGACGACATGGAAGCGATCGAGGCGAAGGCCGAAGAGGAATCGCAGCGCGCCCAGCCCAGCGCTTGACACTCCGGTCGAGATGACGGGTTTGCTTTAAACCCGCATGGCCTCGCGGTAGAGGCGCTCGGCGTTCGTCCACTTGATCGCCTGAAGGAAGGCCTCGATGTACTTTGCCGTATCGGTGCCGTAGTCGGCGCCATAGGCGTGTTCGTACATGTCCATCGCGAGCAGCGGGACGGCGCCGGCGGGCGCCATGGAATCGGTCTCGGCGCGATAGTTGAACAGTCGCTTCTCGCGCGGAGCATAGGCCGCGATCACCCAGCCCGTGCCCGACGCTAGCGACTTCCCGATGCCGGCGAATTCCGCCTTCCACCGATCGAAGCTGCCGAAATCGCGTGACAGAGCCTGAGCGAGCAGGCCCGCCGGCTGGGTCGGCGCCTCAGCCAGTCCATCGAAGTAGATTTCATGCAGGAGAGTGGAATTCTGAGCCGCCTGCTCGTCTCGTTTCAGGGCGCCCAGTTTATCGGGCGGCACGTCCGCGACATCGATCCTGGAGAGTTCTTCCCCGATCGCGTTCAGCTTCTTCACGTCCTCCGCG
>JAGNNA010000345.1 GCA_017990895.1 Reyranella sp. | reverse complement strand
GGATTCCGGCGCACGATCGAGGAACACGGGCCCGATGCCGTCGCCTTCTACGTCTCCGGCCAGCTGCTGACCGAGGACTATTACGCCGCCAATAAGCTGATCAAGGGCTTCCTCGGCACCGCCAACATCGACACCAACTCGCGCCTCTGCATGGCCTCGTCGGTGGCCGGTCACAAGCGCGCCTTCGGCAGCGACACGGTGCCCGGCCGCTATGAGGACTTCGAGAAGGCCGACCTCGTTGTCCTCGTCGGCAGCAATCTCGCCTGGTGCCATCCGGTACTCTTCCAGCGGCTGGAAGCCGCGAAGCTCGCAAGACCCTCGATGAAGGTCGTGGTGGTAGATCCGCGCCGCACCGAGACCTGCGACATTGCCGATCTTCATCTCCCGCTGAAGCCCGGCAGCGACGTGGTGTTGTTCAACCTGTTGCTGGCCGGTCTCGCGGATCGCAATGCCGTCGACCGTGGCTTCGTCGACGACCACACATCCGGTCTCGATGCAGCGCTGGCGGCGGCCCGCGAGACGGATCCCGCCGCCTGTGGCCTGCCGCGGACCGACGTCGAGACCTTCATCGACTGGTTCGCCCGCACAGAGAAGGTCGTGACGCTTTATTCCCAGGGCGTGAACCAGTCGAGCGCTGGCGTCGACAAGGTCAATGCGCTGATCAACTGCCACCTGCTGACTGGGCGCATCGGCCGGCCTGGCATGGGACCCTTTTCGATCACGGGCCAGCCCAACGCAATGGGCGGCCGCGAGGTCGGAGCGCTTTCCAACACGCTCGCCGCCCACATGGATTTCGGTCCCGTGGAGATCGACCGGGTCGCGCGCTTCTGGCGCGCGCCTCGCATGGCGACCAAGCCGGGCCTCAAGGCGGTCGATCTGTTCGAGGCCGTGCGTGCCGGCCGCATCAAGGCGGTGTGGATCATGGCGACCAATCCGGTCACCAGCCTTCCCGACGCCGATGCCGTACGCGAGGCGCTGCGCGGTTGCGAATACTCGATCGTCTCGGAGGCGATCCGCGCCACCGATACGGTCGATGCCTGCCGCATTCGTCTGCCGGCGCTCGCCTGGGCGGAGAAGGACGGGACGGTGACGAACTCCGAACGTGCCATCTCGCGCCAGCGGCCGTTTCTGCCGCCACCCGGCGAGGCGAAGCAGGACTGGTGGATCGTCTCCGAGGTTGCGCGGCGCCTCGGTCATCGCGAGGCCTTCGCGTGGCAAGGGGTGGCCGACATCTTCCGCGAGCATGCCGCGCTTTCGACCTTCGAGAATGGGGGCACCCGTGACTTCGATATCGGCGCCTGTGCCGCGCTCGACGATACGGCCCACGAGTCCCTGCAACCGTTCCTGTGGGGCGGCGGGCCGGACCAGCGCTTCTTCGGCGACGGTCGCTTCTTTCATGCCGACTGTCGCGCGCGCTTTATCGCCACGAAGGTCCGCGCGCCGGTCAATGCACCCGACCGGTCACGGCCGCTGATCCTCAACACCGGCCGGTTGCGCGACCAGTGGCACACGATGGCGCGTACCGGGAAGTCGGTGCGTCTTGCCGGCCATCGGCCGGAGCCCGCGATCGAACTGCATCCGCGCGATGCGGCAACGCGCGGCCTGCGCGAGGGCGACATCGCGGAGGTGACGAGTTCGTGGGGTCGTAGTGTCTTGCGAGTGCATGTGACCAATTCGTTGCGCGTCGGCGAGTCCTTCGCACCCATGCACTGGACCGCCCAGGCGAGTCGCGCGGGTCGCATCAACACTGCCGTGAACCCCGCCGTCGATCCGATCTCGGGCCAACCGGAATTGAAGCACACGCCCGTCGAAATTCGTCGTCTGGATATGCGCTGGCATGGCACGATTCTCGCTCGGCGTGCGGTGATGCTGCCGGAGATTTCCTACTGGGCGCGGATCAGAGGCGCCGGCTATCACGCCTATCTCGTTGCGGGCGAGCAGCCTTTCGCGGTTGCACAACAGGCGCTGTCTGCCGCGCTGCGTTCCGCCAACCCGGGCCCCTGGCTTGCCGGTGACAACGGCGTGGGCGCGGTCATCAGCGATGGCCGCGTCGAGGCCGTGCTGACCCTGGGGTCGACCTATCAAGCCGAGGCACGCGACCGGTTCGCGCCGTTCATGGCGCTGGAGCGCCTGACGCCGGAGCAGCGCGAGGAGTTGCTGCACGGCGGGACCGACATGCATCGCGGCGGCGAACTCTGCGCCTGTTTCGGCGTGTCCCGGGGCGCCGTCGAGGCGGCCATCGC
Organism: Reyranella sp.; assembly: GCA_017990895.1. Classification (GTDB taxonomy): domain Bacteria; phylum Pseudomonadota; class Alphaproteobacteria; order Reyranellales; family Reyranellaceae; genus Reyranella. The sequence goes on along the minus strand of JAGNNA010000345.1, from coordinate 3,130 downwards.
CGACGGAGCGACCTCGCTGGCCGCGATCGGCGCTGTCACCCAGGCCGGCACGAACTGCGGCTCCTGCCGTCCCGAGATCCGTGCGCTGCTGCGGGCCGCGCGCGTCGTGAAGGCCGCGTGATGCAGAGCTTCCCGCTCTTCCTGTCGTTGCAGGGCCGCCGTGCGCTGGTCGTCGGCGGCGGCGATGCGGCCGCCCGCAAGGCCGAGTTGCTGCTGAAGGCCGGGGCCCAGGTCTCGCTGATCGCCGAGACGGTCGGCGGCGAGGTCGCGCAATTCATCGCCGAGGGACATGTATCCTGGGCCGGTCGCGTCTTCGACGACACCGACCTCGAGGGCATGTCGCTGGTCATCGTGGCAAGCGACGATGACTCGATGCAGGCGCGCGTTTCCGCCACCGCCCAAAGGCGCTGCGTCCCGGTCAATGTCGTCGACCGGCCCGCGCTGTCGAGCTTCATCATGCCCGCGATCATCGATCGCTCGCCGATCACGATCGCCGTATCGACGGGAGGGACCGCGCCGGTGCTGGCGGTCCGCATCCGTGCCGAGATCGAACGCAGCCTGCCGGCGGCGTTGGGCCGGCTGGCCCGCTTCGCCGATGTCTTCCGCGAGCAGGTGCGCCGCACCCTCGTGGTGCCACGGGCGCGTCGCCGCTTCTGGGATCGGGTATTCGAAGGCCGGGTCGGTGAGCTCGCCCTGGCCGGCGACGAGATCGCGGCGCGCCGCGAACTGATCCGGCTGCTGGACGGTTTCCGCAGCGAGGCACCGTCGGCCGGCATGGTGCATCTCGTCGGCGCCGGACCGGGCGATCCCGACCTTCTCACCCTCAAGGCGCACCGCCTGCTGCAGCGCGCCGACGTCCTGGTCTACGACCGGTTGGTCTCGGACGAGATCCTGTCGATGGCGCGTCGGGATGCGGAGCGGGTCTATGTCGGCAAGCGGCGGGCGAACCATTGCGTGCCGCAGGACGAGATCAACGACCGGTTGGTGGCGCTGGCCCGCGCTGGCAAGAGCGTCGTGCGGCTGAAGGGCGGGGACCCCTTCGTGTTCGGCCGCGGCGGCGAGGAGGTCGAGGCGCTGGTCAAGGCAGGCGTGGCGGTCGAGGTGGTGCCCGGCGTGACGGCAGCCCTGGGATGTGCCTCCAGTGCGGGCATTCCGCTTACCCATCGCGACCATGCCCAGGCCTGCATCCTGGTCACCGGGCACCTCAAGAACGGCACGGTCGACCTCGACTGGAAGATGCTCTCGCGGCCGCGGCAGACCGTTGTCATCTACATGGGAGCGGGGGCGCTGCCGCAGATCGTGGCGCAGCTCATTTCGTACGGCCTGCCGGCATCGACTCCCATTGCCCTGATCGAAAACGGCACGACCGACCGGGAGCGTCGCATCGTCGGCACCCTGGCCACCATCGAACGGCAAGTCCAGCGGACCGTCCTGACGGGCCCAACACTTTGCATGGTGGGTGCAGTTGTGGGGCTCGCCGTCGAGCGAGGCCAGGAATTTAACTTTGAGTCGAGAATGGGTCTCTGATAAGGGTGTCTGTGACAAAAATGCAACAACACCGGGGCGCGGATGCGTAGTTTTGTACTGAGCCTGGCGACACTGTTGGCATTTGCCGGCACTAGCTTCGCCCAGACCAATACAGGGGCTTCGACCGCCCCCAAGGTCAAGAACGCCGCGACCACGACCACCAAGACCGCGAGCACCCAGACCGCTACCACGAAGAAGACGACCGCTGCACCCGCAAAGTCCGCGAACGTGCAGAAGACTGCCGCGCAGCAGAAGAAGGCGCCGCCGGCTACGCAGCAGAATATGCGCGCGTCGCGCTATGGCGGGTTCGCGCCGGCCGCCGCTGCCCTAGCCGCGCCGGTTCCCACGCCCGATCTCGACCTGTCCAGCCCGCGCAGCCTCAGCCTCGTGAACTTCAACACCAAGGAAGAAGTCACCGTCACCTACTGGTCGAACGGCTCGTACCACCGCAGCGCCCTGGACCAGCTCAACCAGTTCCTGCGCGACAGCCGCGACGCCGGCACGACCGAGATGGACCCGCTGCTGTTCGACGTGCTGTGGCACACCGCCCGCATCTCCGGTTACAGCGGCCAGGTCGAGGTCCTGTCGGCCTTCCGCTCGCCCGAGAGCAATGCCTGGCTGGCGAGCGTCAGCCGCGGCGTGGCGCGCGACAGCCAGCACATCAACGGCAACGCCATGGACATCCGCTTCCCGGGCGTCCCGGTGTTCCGCATCCGCCAGGCCGCCCGCTCGCTCAACATGGGCGGCGTCGGCTTCTACCCGCGCTCCGGCTTCGTTCACATCGACACCGGCCCGGTTCGTTACTGGTAACAGAATGAACCGCATCGAGATCGTCGAGGGCGACATCACGCGCCTCGACGTCGATGCCATCGTCAATGCCGCCAACGAGAGCCTGCTGGGCGGCGGTGGCGTCGACGGCGCGATCCATCGCGCCGCGGGGCCCGAGCTACTGGCCGAGTGTCGCGCCCTGGGTGGCTGTCCCACCGGCGAAGCCAGGATCACCAGCGGCTATCGCCTGAAGGCGCGGCGCATCATTCACACGGTCGGCCCGGTCTGGCGCGGCGGCACGCAGGGCGAACCCGAACTGCTCGCCCGCTGCTACCGCAACGCGCTGGCGCTGGCCGTGGTGGAAGGGCTGGAAAGCATGGCCTTTCCCGCCATCGCGACCGGCATCTATGGCTATCCCAAGGACGCGGCCGCCGAGATCGCCGTCCGCGAGGTCCGCCTGATCGGCATGCCCGAGCGCGTCATCTTCTGCTGCTTCGACACGGCGACGGCCGACCTCTACCGCGAGATCGTGGGCGAGTAGCCCATCAATGGAGCGCGCCACTCCAGTGGCGCTCTTATCTTGCTGGTCGATGAAGCTTGAGCGCCACAGGAGTGGCGCGCTCCATTGCTGCCGTTATTGCCCATACCTGTTCGCGCTCTTCAGGTACTCGAGCTCCTCGGCCGTGGTGGTTCGGCCTAGAGCGGGATGACTCTAGGTTCGAGCGTATCCTGCTTTTGCGAAATAGTTGGCGCACTCTGCGGGCTGGACGGTAGGCAATAGGGCGGCGATAGCGCTGTAGATTGCGTCGTGGGTGCGTCGTGCGGCCTTGCGCAG
>JAGNNA010000344.1 GCA_017990895.1 Reyranella sp. | reverse complement strand
GCCGGAAGGACGGCGCGCCAGCATTGTGGACGGTGATCCGACCATCCTCGACGAGCGCCATCTGGTTGCCTTCGAGGCCGTGCCGGCCGGGAAAACAGCCCGTCGCGATCGAGGCGGCCGAAACCCGCGTGACCGAGGGAAAGACCGCGCGATGGTCGGCAGCGCGGAAACCTCCGGCCAGCAGGCGCGCCAGGGTCGGCATGCGCGCTTCGTCGATCCATTCGGCACCGAGGCCATCGCATACGCACAGGATCGCCCTGCGGCGACGGGAAGCGTTCATGGGACCATGATAGACCATGCCCGGCCCCGGGGAATCCGTCATTCCAGCTGGATGCCTGCCTGCAAAACGATGCGGTCGTTCCCGGCCACCTCGTCGTGCACGAACTGACGGGGCGGTTACAGGATCATGTCGGGCGTCGGATAAAGCCGCCGCCCAGCACGCGACTGCCTGTCGCGGCGTCGTACACCACACAGGCCTGCCCCGGCGAGACTCCGACTTCCGGTTCGGCGAAGCGCACGACCGCCCCCTCTTCCGTCAGTGCGATCTCGGCCGGCCGCAGCGACTGGCTGGAACGCACACGGACCTGCACCGGCAGCGCACCGTCGAACGCCTCGCCCAGCCAGTTCACGTCGTACAACTCGATCTCGTCGCGGCCGAGCGCCGAGCGCGGACCCACAACGACGTGCCGGGAGGCCGGTTCGAGGCGCACGACATAGAGCGGCTCGTTGTCGGTACCATCGCGTCCGCCCAGCGCCAGCCCACGACGCTGGCCAACCGTGTAGCGCACGATGCCCTCGTGGCGGCCGACGACGGTGCCCGCCATGTCGACGATGTCGCCCGGCTCGACCGCCTCCGGCCGCAGCTTCTGGACGACCGACGCATAATTGCCCTGGGGCACGAAGCAGATGTCCTGGCTGTCGGGCTTGTCCGCGACCGCGAGGTCGAAGCGTGCGGCCAGGGCCCGCGTCTCGCTCTTGGGCAGATCGCCCAGAGGGAAACGCAGGAAGTCGAGCTGGTCGCGTGTCGTGCCGAACAGGAAATAGCTCTGGTCGCGTGCCGGGTCGGTGCCCCGGTGAAGCTCGGGCCCCGCCTCGCCCATTACGCGTCGGACATAGTGGCCGGTCGCCAGGGCCTCGGCCCCGAGTTCGCGCGCGGTCCGCAGCAGGTCGCGGAACTTCACCGTCCGATTGCAGGCGATGCACGGCACGGGCGTCTCCCCGCGAGCGTAGGCGTCGGCGAAGGACTCCATGACCTCGGTGCGAAAACGGCTCTCGTAGTCGAGCACATAGTGCGGAATCGACAGGCGCTCGGCGACCTGGCGGGCATCCTGGATGTCCTGGCCGGCGCAGCAAGCGCCCGACTTTCCCACCGCGACGCCAAGGTCGTAGAGCTGCAGGGTCACGCCCACAACGTCATAGCCCTGCTCCTTCAGGAGGGCCGCCGTCACCGACGAATCGACACCGCCCGACATGGCGACGACCACGCGTGTTTCCGCGGGCGCCTTGTCGATGCCGAGGGAGTTTCGAAGGGATGGGCGGGACATGGCGCGGCCTATATAGGCTTCGCCCCGGTCCCCCGCCAGCCGCGGTCAGTCGCGGCGATAGCCGTTGTCGCGCACGACCCTGGCGACGCCGTTGCGGTCGTAGACGATGGCGACACGGTCACCCATCTGGATGTCGCCGTCGTCCGGCTGCGCCACCGTCACGCGCTGTCCGTCGTCACGCTGAACCGTCACCTCGATGCCGCGCCGGGGTGCGTTCTGGTCGATCGCAGTGCCCGCGATACCACCCGCCACGGCGCCCAGCAGGCCGCCGACCACGGCACCGCCCGCGGAGTTGGTGATGGCACCGCCGGCCACGGCGCCCCCGACAGCACCGATACCGCCGCCTATCAGCGTGCCATCGCTCATGCCCGAGCCGCGGCTCCCGCGAACCTGGACCTCGCGTATCGAAACCACCCGTCCCTGCTCGCCGCGGTAGCTCCCGCCCGGCGCGGCGGTGTTGACCACCCCGGGCTGGACCGCACCGCTGCTGCCGTTACAGGCGCCCAATCCCATTGCCAAGAGTGCTGGAACGAGGAGGCCGACGCGCCATTTGCCGAACATCTGAAGGGTCACCTTTCGCACTCTTCGATCAGGACGAACGTACGGGAGATCAATCCGGGTTGCGAGACGTATCACGCACGACGCGGGCAACGCCGCGACCATCCTGCACGATCTGTACGCGGTCACCGAGCTGAACGTCCCCCTCGTCGCGCTGCGCGACGGTAACGGTCTGCCCGTCGTCCCGCTGCACCGTAACCTCGATGCCGGATCCGCCGCTGCTCTGACCGCTCGCGATGGTCCCGGCGATCGCGCCGCCGACGGCGCCGAGAAGGAGGCCCACGACGCCACCGCCGGCCGTCTGACTGGTGATGGCCCCAATGGTTGCGCCGATACTGCCGCCGATGAGGCCGCCCATCAGGGCGCCGTTGCCGCTGTTGTAACCGCCGCCGCCTCCCGCCAGGCCGATCTCGCGAATGGAGACGACGCGGCCGGGGCCACCGACCGGTGCACTGTAGGCGACCTGCGTCGGCGCTCCAGGTGGAGGCGCGTTCGACGGGCTGCCGTAAACCGGCGCGCTCGAACTCACGATTCCGGGCTGTACCGCGTTGGACGCACAAGCGCCCAACCCCGCCGCCAGCACCAGCGGCAGCAGCAGAGGACGCACTCTCGTCGCGATCATGGAGACCCCTCCCGGATCAGCCTGTGTCGCCCCTATTTCCGGCCAAATTGCGGCGTCCAGCAAGCGCCGCGCTAGTCGCGTTCGTCAATCCAGGCGGCCTGGATCGCCTCGAGGATCTTCTCGTTCGAGCGCGTGGCGTCGTCCTCGAAATCCGGCAGCTCCATCACCCAGCGATGCAGGTCGGTGAAGCGCAGATTGACGTTGTCAACGTCCGGATGGCGTTCCTCGAGTTCGATCGCGATGTCCTGCACGTCGGTCCAGCGCAGCTTGCGGGCCATCGGCCTCTCCTACTTGTCGACCATCATGTTGCGGGTCGCCGCCGGCAGTTTGACGACCAGCCCGTCGAGAGCATCCGTCATGCGGATCTGACATCCCAGACGCGATGTGTGTGTCAGACCGAACGCAAGGTCGAGCATGTCTTCCTCGTCGTCGCTGGCCGGCGCGAGCTTCTCGAACCAGACATTCTCGACCACGACATGGCAGGTCGAACAGGCGAGCGAGCCCTCGCAGGCGCCCTCGATGTCGATGTGGTTGCGATGGGCGATCTCGAGCACGGAGAGACCGAGCGGCGCATCGACTTCCTTGCGCGACCCGTCCCTCAGGATGAACGTCATCTTCGGCATTTCTCGTTCTCTCTCGCTCCGCTTACTCGCCGACCCGGTTTTCCAGCTCGCCCATCGACATGCCCGACAGCGCCTCGCGGATGCCGCGGTCCATGCGCCGCTCCGCGAAGGGCTTGGACAGCGTCTCGAGCGCCTCGGCCGCCGCATTGATCTCGTCCCGGCTCTCGCCGGCCATCATGGTTTCCAGACGCGCCCGCGCTGCGTCGATCGCCGCGCGCTCCTCTTCCGACAGCAGCTTGCCGTCCTTGACGAGAGCCGCCTCCAGCGCCAGCAGGCCACGCCGCGCCTCGACGCGTGCCTCCGTCAGCAGGCGCAGGTTCATGTCGGCCTCGGCATTGTCCATGCTGTCGTAGAGCATGTCGGCCATGTCCTCGTGGCTCAGACCATAGGACGGCTTCACCTCGACCCTTTGTGCAACGCCGGTCGTGCGCTCCTCGGCCGAGACGGTGAGCAGCCCGTCGGCATCGACCGCGAAGCTCACGCGGATGCGGGCCGCACCGGCGGTCATCGGCGGGATTCCCAGAAGCTCGAAGCGCGCCAGGCTGCGACAGTCCGCGACCATCTCGCGTTCGCCCTGCACGACGTGGATCGCCATGGCGCTCTGGCCATCCTGGTAGGTCGTGAAGTCCTGCGCGAGCTGCGCCGGGATTGGCGTGTTGCGCGGCACGATCTTCTCGACGATGCCGCCCATCGTCTCCAGTCCGAGCGACAGCGGCGTCACGTCGAGCAGCAAGGTATCACCGCCGCCGGTCAGAGCCTCGGCCTGCAGAGCCGCCCCGAGCGCCACAACCTCGTCCGGATCGATGTCGGTGAGCGGCGGCTTGCCGATCATCTCGGCGACTTTGGTGCGCACCAGCGGCACGCGTGTCGAGCCGCCGACCAGAACCACGCCCTCGATCTCGGTTGCGACCATGCCTGCATCGGCCAGCACGTTGCGCGAGATGTCGAGCGTGCGCGCCACGGGCGTCGCCACCATCGCGTCGAATTCTTCGCGCGTCAGAGAATGAAACGAAGGCGTGCCGGCAATCTCCAGCCTGCCTGATGTCTGCTCACGGTCGGAGAGCTGTTCCTTCATGTGCCGCGCCAGCGCGAGAGCCGCCTTCACGGCCGTCTCGTCGACCTTGTCGGCGAGACCGTCGCGCTTGCGCTCGTCCAGCATGCGCTCGGCGACAGCGCGGTCGAAATCGTCGCCGCCCAGCGCCGTGTCGCCTCCGGTCGCGAGCACCTGGAACACGCCCTTCTCCAGCCTCAGCAGCGAGAAGTCGAAGGTACCGCCCCCCAGATCGTAGACCGCATAGAGCCCCTCGGAGCCCTTATCGAGTCCGTAGGCCAGAGCCGCGGCAGTCGGTTCGTTGACCAGGCGCAGGACTTCGAGACCGGCCACGCGCGCCGCGTCGCGGGTCGCGGTGCGGGCGGCATCGTCGAAATAGGCCGGCACCGTAATGACGGCGCGCTCGACGGGCTTTTCGAGTGCGGCCTCGGCGCGGGTTCGCAGCGCCTTCAGGATTTCGGCGGAGATCTCGACAGGCGAGCGCGCCTTGCCGCCGATGCGCAGCTTCACCATGTCGGTCTCGCCGGTGCCAGGCTCGACCTCGTAGGGCAGCACGCCGGCCACGGCGTGGAGATCGGCGGCGCCGCGGCCCATCAGGCGCTTGATAGACGCCACGACATTGCGCGGCTCGCTGCTCACCAACGCCCGTGCCTCGTCTCCCACCAGCACCCCTCCCTCGTCGGGATAGGCCACGACCGAGGGCACGAGCGCCTTGCCCGTCTCGTCATGCAGCGCCGCCGGCTTGCCGTCGCGCGCGATAGCGACCACCGAGTTCGTAGTGCCGAGATCGATGCCGACCGCCAGCGAGCCCTCGCCGGCATGCGGCAAGGGCGTTTCACCCGGCTCGTGGATCTCCAGCAAGGTCATGCGTTCGACCGATCAAGATTCATGCGTCGCGCCCGCGCCTCCTCGGCGAACTTGTCGAGGTAGCGCAGGCGAAGGAGCGCCTTTCTGATGGCGGCCCTGTCGTTTGCCAAGAAC
>JAGNNA010000343.1 GCA_017990895.1 Reyranella sp. | reverse complement strand
TATCGGGGGAGAGGAATATGAGAGTTAGCCCGCTGCGACCACATCCTTCGAGACGATGCGCTTTCGCTTGGCGTTGATCTCGCGGAGCGTCACCATCATTTCCTCGGCGACGATGTCGCCAGGGATGCCGTCGCCCTCGGCCTCGAGTTCCTTCATGTCGACCCAGACGCCGTAGAGCGGCGCGGTGCGTGAGGTGATGATGCCGGCATGGAGGAGCGTCTTGATCAGCACCCGGAAGATGTTGGTGCTTTCCTTCAGGTTGGCGCGGCGGTCCTCGTCGGTGAAGACCTCCTTCATCGCGTCGCGCACCCACTGCCAGTCGAGCCCGTACTTGGCGTAGATGACCTGCTTCTGCTCGGCATTGATCAGGTTGAACAGGAGCGTCTGAAAGATCTGTGCTGCCCAGTCCTCGACCTTCTTGTGCTCATCCTCGGTGAGATGGCCGATGGTCCGGGAGGCCCAGATCCGGCCAAAGCGGTGGTGGAAGGCCTCGTCGCTCATCACCAGCTGGACCAGCCGGCGCAGGACCGAATCGTTGGTCTTGGCGTTCAGCGTCGCGAAGGAGCCCATGGCGATGCCTTCGATCAGCATCTGCATGCCGACGATCTTCTTGTAGACCTCCTCCGTCGTCACCAGATCGGTGAGCACGGTGGCGATGGTCTTGCCCACCGGCAGCGGGGCGCCCCACCGCCGGCCGATATAGCGCGTGAACCCTGCGACATGTCGCGCTTCCTCGCGTGCCTGGTTGGCGGCGTATTCTTGGGCGCCCGGATCGAGCAGGATGTGGCAGAGGCTGGCCGACAGCGACAGGGCGCCCTGCTCGCCGTGCAGCAGGTTGGAGATCGACCAGTGCATGACGTCGTTGCCGAGCCCGATCCGCTGGCCCTCGTCCAGCCGGTCCGCCACTGCGCTTTTCAGCTCGACGACCGTGTCCAATGGCATGATGGGCGTCTTCGACATGTCGAACGGCTGGTCGAAGTCGATGTAGCTCTTGTCGAACGGGTCCCAGAAATGGTCATGAGTCGCCGAAATAATGCCGTCGAAGGCGTCCGTGCGGCGTCCGTAGCGGGGGACTTCCAGCATGGCCGGAAAATCCTCGCGCCCGACCGTGTCATAGGCCTTGTCGTAAGTGATTTGCTGGGCCATGTGAGGCCTCCTGTTTCGAATTCAATATGACGACCCCGTCACCTTTTTCAATGGATTTTTCCCCAGTACCGGAGCATGGCGTTTCCGCCATATTCCGCCCGAACGGCGGGCGATCCGCATCGCCCGCGCAGGAGTGAGACATGTCCCGCCGTCGCCGCATCTACGAGGGCAAGGCCAAGACCTTGTTCGAGGGGCCCGAACCCGGGACGATCGTCCAGTACTTCAAGGACGACGCCACGGCGTTCAATAACCAGAAAAAAGGCGTGATCACCGGCAAGGGGGTGATCAACAACCGCATCTCCGAGTTCCTGATGACCAAGCTCGGGGAAATCGGCGTGCCGACCCACTTCATCCGCCGGCTGAACATGCGCGAGCAGCTGATCCGCCAAGTCGAGATCATCCCGCTCGAGGTGGTGGTCCGCAACGTCGCGGCCGGCTCCTTCGCCAAGCGCTTCGGCGTCGAAGAGGGCACCCAGCTCCCCCGCTCCATCATGGAGTTCTTCTACAAGAACGACCAGTTGGGCGACCCGATGGTCACCGAGGAGCATATCACCGCGTTCGGATGGGCGACGCCGCAGGACCTCGACGACATCGTGGCGCTCACACTTCGCGTGAACGACTTCCTGTTCGGCCTGTTCCTCGGCTGCGGAATCAAGCTGATCGACTTCAAGATCGAGTTCGGCCGCCTCTACGAGGACGACATGGTCCGGATCGTGCTGGCCGACGAGATCAGCCCGGATTCGTGCCGGCTGTGGGATCTCAGGACCAACGAGAAGATGGACAAGGACCGGTTCCGCCGCGACCTCGGCAAGGTCGAGGAAGCCTATCAGGAAGTGGCGCGGCGCCTCGGCATCCTCATCGACCAGGGACCGGGCGACGTGCGCGGCCCCACCACGCTGCAGTAAAGAGGCGACATGAAAGCCAGAGTCCACGTGACCCTCAAGAACGGCGTACTCGACCCCCAGGGCAAGGCCATCGGACATTCGCTCAATCGTCTGGGCTTCCCCGAGGTCGGCGACGTGCGCCAGGGCAAGTTCATCGAACTCGAGCTCGCCGAGACCGACCCGGCCAAGGCCAAGGCCCGCGTCGAGGAGATGTGCAGGAAGCTGCTCGCCAATACGGTGATCGAGAACTACTCGATCGAACTGGTGGGCTAGCGATGATGAAGTCGCGTCTTGGCTGGGGGCGCGCCACTCCAGTGGCGCGATCTTCGCCTGTATCAACAATGACGCGCCACGGAGTGGCGCGCCCCCAGCGGAAGATCATGAAATGAAAGCGGCAGTCCTCGTCTTTCCCGGCTCCAATCGCGAAGGCGACGTGGCGCAGGCGATCGAGCTGGTCACCGGACGCCGGCCGCAGATGGTGTGGCATGGCGACGGCGACTTCGAGAAGGTCGACCTGATCGTGGTCCCGGGCGGCTTCTCCTACGGCGACTATCTGCGCTGCGGCGCGATGGCCGCGCAGTCGCCGGTGATGGCCGAGGTGAAGAAGCGTGCGGCGCAGGGCGTGCCGGTGCTGGGCATCTGCAACGGCTTCCAGATCGTGACCGAGGCGGGTCTGCTGCCCGGCACGCTGATGCGCAACTCGCATCTCAAGTTCGTCTGCGCCGACGTCCACCTCCGGGTCGAGACCAGCCAGAGCCTGTTCACCAACCGCTACCAGGCCGGCCAGGTGATCAAGGTCCCCGTCGCCCATGCCGAGGGCAACTACTTCGCCGACGCCGACACCATGAAGCGGCTCGAGGATCGCGGCCAGATCGCCTTCCGCTACTGCGGCCCCGACGGCTCGATCGTCGACGGCCGCGGCAATCCCAACGGCTCGAGCAGCAACATCGCCGGCGTCTTCAACGACACCAAGACGGTGCTGGGGCTAATGCCCCATCCCGAGAACGCGGTGGAGCCGATGTTCGGCGGCACCGACGGCAAGGCCCTGTTCGAGGGCATGGTCGAAGCCCTTTCGTGAGAGACGCGTCGTGACCATAGCCCAGGAAAAGAACCCGCCCGTCAAGCTGCCGAACGAGCCGGCGATCACCCCGCAAATCGTGGCCGAGCACGGGCTGGCGCCGGACGAATACGAGCGCCTGCTGAAGATAATGGGCCGCACGCCCACGATGGTGGAACTCGGCATCTTCTCGGCGATGTGGAGCGAGCACTGCTCCTACAAGTCCTCGAAAGTGTGGCTGAAGAAGCTGCCGACCAAGGCGCCGTGGGTCATCCAGGGGCCGGGCGAGAATGCCGGCGTCATCGACATCGGCGACGGCCAGGCTGCCATCTTCAAGATGGAGAGCCACAACCACCCCTCCTATATCGAGCCCTACCAGGGCGCGGCGACCGGCGTTGGCGGCATCCTGCGCGACGTCTTCACGATGGGCGCGCGCCCGATCGCCAACTTGAATGCGCTGCGCTTCGGCGACCCTAAGAACGCCAAGACGCGGCATCTCGTGTCGGGCGTCGTGGCCGGCATCGCAGGCTACGGCAACTGCATGGGCATTCCCACCGTGGGCGGGGAGACCAACTTCCACGCCGCCTACAACAGCAACATCCTGGTAAATGCCATGACCGTGGGCGTCGCCGCCACCGACAAGATCTTCTATGCGGCCGCTGCCGGCATCGGCAATCCGATGGTCTATGTCGGCTCCAAGACAGGCCGCGACGGCATCCACGGCGCCACCATGTCCTCGACGGAGTTCAACGAGGATAGCGAAAGCAAGCGCCCGACGGTCCAGGTGGGCGATCCGTTCGTCGAGAAGCTGCTGCTGGAGGCCTGCCTCGAGCTGATGGCGACCGACGCCATCATCGCCATCCAGGACATGGGCGCGGCCGGCCTCACCTCCTCGTCGTTCGAGATGGCCGCCAAGGGCGGACTCGGCCTCGTCATGGAACTCGACAAGGTGCCGATGCGCGAGACCGGCATGAATCCCTACGAGCTCATGCTGTCGGAGAGCCAGGAGCGCATGCTGATCGTGCTGAAGCCGGGCCGCGAGGACCAGGCGCGCGCGATCTTCGAGAAGTGGGAACTCGACTTCGCCGTCATCGGCCATCTGACCGACACCGAGCGCATGGTCCTGACCTGGCACGGCGACGTGGTGGGCAACATCCCGATCCCGCCGCTGGTCACCGAGGCTCCGATGTACGAGCGCCCGTGGACCCTGACGCCGCTGCCGGCTGAACTCGACGCGTCGAAGGTTCCGGCCCCTACCGACTGGAAGGCATCCCTCCTAACCCTGATGAGCTGCCCCGACCTCGCGAGCAAGGCGTGGATCTGGCACCAGTACGACCATCTCATCATGGGCAATACCGCGATCCGGCCGCAGGGCGGTGATGCCGCGCTCGTCCGCGTACCGGGCGCGCCCAAGGCAGCCAGCCACAAGGGCCTCGCCATGACGTCGGACTGCACGCCGCGCTACGTGCAGGCCCATCCCGAGACCGGCGGCCGCCAGGCCGTGGCCGAGGCGTGGCGCAACATCACTGCCGTCGGCGCCCGGCCGCTGGCCGTCACCGACAACATGAACTTCGGTAACCCGCAGAAGCCCGAGATCATGGGCCAGTTCGCCGGCGCCATCATGGGCATGGCGGAAGCCTGCACCGCGCTCGACTTCCCCGTCGTGTCGGGTAACGTCTCGCTCTACAACGAGACCGAGGGCCGGCCCATCCTGCCGACCCCGACCATCGGCGCGGTGGGCGTGATCGACGACATCGCCACCTCGGCCGGCTCGCGCCTCGTCCAGTCCGGCCTCGCGCTGGTGCTGATCGGCGAGACAAATGGCTGGCTCGGCCAGTCGATCTATCTCCGGGAGCTGCACGGCCGCGAGGAAGGCGCCCCGCCGCCGGTCGATCTCGTCGTCGAGCGCCGCAACGGCGACTTCGTGCGCGGCCAGATCGTCGGCCACCGCGTCCAGGCCTGCCACGATCTCTCCGATGGCGGCCTGCTCGTGGCGCTGGCCGAGATGTGCCTGGCGGGCGGCACGGGCGCCTGCGTCAAGCTGCCGGCGAGCGACGTCGCCCCCCACGCCTACCTCTATGGCGAGGACCAGGGCCGCTATCTGATCGCCACCGACGACGGCCCGTCCCTCGTCGAGGCCGCCCGCAAGGCCGGCGTGCCGGCCGTGCTGCTGGGCTATTCCGGCGGGCCGGACATCACGGTCGTCGGACTTCTCACCATACCCCTCCAGGAGCTGCGGGACGCCCACGAGAACTGGCTCCCCGGCTACATGAACAGCGCCGCCTGAGGATTTCTCATGCCCATGCAAGCCGACGACATCGTTCGCCTGAT
>JAGNNA010000342.1 GCA_017990895.1 Reyranella sp. | reverse complement strand
CAGGGCGAAGGTCAGTGCGGAGATGATCAGGACGCTCTTCATGCCGAATTCCCCTCAAGTTCGCTCGCCAGCGGCCGACGGCTCCGATCCCACTCGCAACGTCCGTTCCCATCGGCGCCTGCGACGCCTTTCGCCGCGAAACGCCGCCAATGCGGCCCGCGGCCGCTGTTTCGGGACGGTCCGGGCTCTTCCCCGTGGGTTCCGTCCGGGGCCCGGCGGCAGTTCGTGCCGCTCAGGAGGAAACCTTTGACCGCCGCAGCCGGTCGGCCCGGATGCCGCCGACCTCGTCCAGCCGGCGACTCTCGGCGCGACGCTGCTCCTCGTCCCACTGTTCACGCCGGCGCTGCTCCAGCTTCTTGAGCACCTCGACATCGCGCCAGGCCGCGGTCAACCGCTGGCGCTGCTGGTCCAGCTCGATCGTGGCGGCCAGCGTGGCGCGGGCCGCTTCCAGCCGCAGTTCCCCCAGCCGCCGCAGGCGCAGGGCCTGCTCGGCCAGGTCGCGCACATCCAGCAGGGCGCCATTGGCGGCCGGCTCGGCCTCGCTGACGCTCCGGTACGCTTCCGCCACGGCGGCTTCGCGGTCCAGGCAGGCCTGGCGGGCGCGATCGGCCTCGGCGACCTCGCGCGTGCGCTGTTCCAGCACCCGCTGGCGGACCTTCAGGACCTTCTCGAGGCGGAAGTGGAAGGGCATGTCACGCCGTCCCGGATGTCCGTGTGCCCGGCGCCGTCAACCTGGCTGCCGTCGGCCTGACAGGCACCGGCTTTGCTGCCGCGGGCCTGGCTGCCGGTGATGTGGCGGCAGGCGCGGCGGCTGCGGGCGCCTTGATGCCCGTCAATTGCCGCAGGCCGGCCAGGCTGGTCTCGACGTTGGTCGACTCCAGCACGTCCTGCTTCAGGAAGGCGCGGATGTCCTTCTCGCGGGCCAGGGCATCGTCCAGCACCGGGTCGGCGCCGGCCACGTAGGCTCCGATGTTGACCAGGTCGCGGTTGTCCTCGAGCGTCTTCAGCCACTGCATGAGGCGGGCGCCGGCTTCACGGTCGGGCGCCTCGACGATGTCGCTCCGCAGACGGCTCACGCTGCCGAGGACGTCGACGGCCGGGTAATGGTGCTGGCGGGCCAGGTCGCGGCTGAGCATCACGTGGCCGTCGAGGATGGACCGCATGGCATCGCCCACGGGATCATGGATGTCGTCGCCCTCGATCAGCACCGTGAAGAAGGCCGTCATCGCATTGATCTCGGACCAGCCGGCGCGCTCGCAGAGGCGGGGCAACGCGGCGAACGTGGACGGCGGATAGCCCTTGGTCGTGGGCGGCTCTCCCGCCGCCAGGCCGATCTCGCGCAGGGCCATGGCATAGCGGGTGGCCGAATCCATCATGAACAGCACTTCGTGGTCGCTGTCCCGGAACTGCTCGGCGATCGTCATGGCCGTGTCGGCGCCCTTCGCACGCATCACGGCGCTCTCGTCCGAGGTGACGACCACCACCACGCTGCGCGCCAGGCCTTCGGGGCCCAGATCGCGCTCGATGAACTCACGGACCTCGCGGCCGCGTTCGCCGATGAGCGCCAGGACGTTGACGTCGACGCGGGCCTGCCGGGCCAGCATGCCCATCAGTACCGACTTGCCCACGCCGCTGCCGGCGAAGATGCCCATGCGCTGGCCGCGGGCCGTCGTGATCATGCTGTCGATGGACCGGATGCCGGTCGAGACGGCGTCGGTAACACGCCGTCGGTGCATGGCGCTCGGCGGTGTCCCCCCCAGCTTCACGCGCGGCAGCGAGCCCAGGCCGGGGCCGCCGTCGAGAGGACGTCCGAGCCCGTCGACTACGCGCCCGAGCAGCGCCGGACCGACCGGGACGGTAAGGTGGCTGGCCAGGATCGTCGCCCGGCATCCCGGGGCGATGCCACGGGCCTCCTGGTAGGGCATCACCAGCAGGCGGTCATCGCGGAACCCGACGACCTCGCACAGGACTGGCGCCCCGTGGCGGCCGGTCTCGATGCGGCACAGCGAACCGACAGGCGCGCCGAGGTCGGCCACCTCGACGATCATGCCGACGAGATTCGCCACACGCCCCACAGCGCGGCCGGGGTCGGCCAGGCGCAGCCGATCCTCGAGATCGGCCCAGTCGAGACTCATGGCTGGCCGCCAAGGGAGTCGCCGGCGCGCGTAGTCACGGCTTCCTCGATGATTTCGGCGAGCACGTCCAGCTGGCCGGCGATGGTCAGGTCCCATTCGCGGCCGTCGGAGCGGACACGGCAGTCGCCGTCGGCCAGGCGGCGATCGTCGGACACGACCGCGATATTGAGGCGTTCGCGAAGCTCGGATTGGTCCGCCAGCCAGACCGCGTCGCGGGGGCTGACAAACACCTGCAGGGGTTCGGCGGCCTGCTGCTTGAACAGGATCGTCTCGATGGCGCGGGTAAGGACGGAATGGTCGACAGCCACCGAATCGCGCACGATCTTCTCGGCGATCCGGATGGCCAGCCGCGCGGCTCCGGCGGCGGCGACCGAAAGGTCGGCCTGCACCACGGACTCGAGATCGCGGGTCCACGCAGCGAGGCTCGCCGCGGCCTCCTGCTTCGAATCGGCCAGCTGGGAGGCGAACGTGTCCGCCAGCGACTTCTGGCGTTCCTCGTAGGTGCCCGCCACGTCCTGCTCGGCCAGTTCGTACAGGTCGGCGCGTTCACGCCGCGTCAGCGTGGCCAGCAGGGAATGCGGGTCGGTATACCCGGTCTCGCGTTGGAACTGGAGCGGCTCGCCCTCGACGGCGGCATCCGCCGCGGTGGCGGCACCGTCGGTTCCCCGGAACACGAGCCCTGCTGCCGGCGAGGCCGGCCCATCGACAGCCGCGAACGGCTCAGGACACCATTTCTGCATCCTTGCCGCCCTTGCCGAGAGTGATGGTGCCGGCTTCCTCGAGGCTCCGGATGACTTCCACGACGCGCTGCTGGGCTTCCTGGACCTCGGAGAGCTTGACCGCTCCCATCAGTTCCATGTCCTCCTGGATGCCCTCGCCGGCGCGCTTGGACATGTTCTTGAAGACTTTCCGCCGGATCTCGTCGGTGGCGCCCTTCAGCGCCATCGTCAGCTCCTTGCCGTCGATCTCCTTGAGGACTTCCTGGATGTGCTGGTCGCTCATCAGGACGACGTCCTCGAACACGAACATGAGATTGTTCACCTCGTTGGCCACCTCGTCGTCGATCTCGCGCATCTCGTCCAGGATCTCCTGCCAGACCTCGCGCTCGATCTCGTTGAGGATCTCGGCCACCTGCTTCTTGCCGCCGTACTTCGAATCCTTGGCCGCGACCTCGCCCTGGAGCTGGCCGGCCAGCACCTTCTCCACGGCCTTGAGGGTCTCGGGATGCGGCGCCTCGAGCACCGCCATGCGGTGGGCGACGGTGCCCTGCATCTCGGCCGGAAGCAGCTGCAGGATGGGCCCGCTGCTGCGCGGGTCCATGTGGGCCAGCACGACCGCAATCGTCTGCGGATGTTCGTTCTTCAGGTAGTTCGCGATCGTGAGCGGATCAACGGCGCGCAAGCTCTCGAAGTTGTTGATCTCGCTATAGCTCGTGACGCGGCTGAGCAGCGACGTGGCCTTGTGGGTGCCGAAGCCGGCCTCGAGGATCTGCTTCGCGGTCTCTTCGCCGCCGAAGCCGATGCCCGAGATCTGGCTGCTCATCGCGATGAATTCGCTGAGGACCTTCTTCTTCTCCTGGAACGTGACGTGGCCGATGGAGGCGATGTTGTGGGTCAGTTCCTCCACCATCGACTCGGGCAGCTTCGCCATGACGCGGCCAGCCACATCCGGCCCGAGGGACATCAGGAAAACGGCGGCTTTGCGTACCGACTGCTGTTTCACGTCAGCTACCCACCGCTTCCCGGCTGTTGCCTGAGAGGTCGATCTCGCGGATCCAGCTCTGGATGACCTCGGCTACCCGTTCCGGATTGTCCGCTGCGTAGTCTCGGATGTCGCCCATGACCTGGTCATTGAGGTCGGGGATTCCGTCGAAATGCTCCAGCTCCTCTGCCGCTACTGCCGGGGCGCCGCGGGCCGGGGTGCCGGCGCGGGCTGCCGCGATCGCCGCCGCGCCACCGGTCGCCTCGCCTCCCGTGACCAGCTTGCCCAGCGTCCGCCGCACGCTCAGCGCCATGACCACGAGCATGATCACCAGCAGTACCTTGCCGCCGTACTCGGTCACCAGGCCCATCCAGTCGGTGAGCGGTGTGGCGCTGGCGGGCTCTTCCATCTGCCGGAACTGCATGTTGACGACTTCGATCTGGTCGCCGCGCATGGCGTTCAGGCCGACCGCGGTCTGCACGATGCGCCGCAGCTGGCCCAGCTCGTCCTCGGTCAGCGGGGTGTACGTCGGCTCACCCTCGCCGCCGGCCGCAGGCTCGTAGTGCCCGTCGACGAACACCGACACCGACAAGGTGCTGATGCCGCCGGTCTGCCCCACGATGTGCTCCACCGTGCGGTTGATCTCGTAGTTGGTCGTGCTGTTCTCGGTGGTGCCGCCTGTCGAAGGGTCGACTTCCTCGTTGCGGACCTCGCTGCGGACCACGGTCGAGGCCGGGTCGTAGATCTCGCGCTCGCGCGTGATCTTCTCGAAATTCAGGGTGGCGTCCACGCGCACGATGGAGCGGCCGGTGCCCAGCACCTTGTCCAGCATGGAGCCGGCCTTCTCGGTCAAGTAGTCCTCGACGTCCTTGCGCAGCGCGAGCTGGGTCTCGGAACGACCGGTGTCCTCGTCCGACACCGCGGCCGAGAGGACCTTTCCGGTCTGGTCGATGACGGCCACGGACTCGACGGCCATGTTCTCGACGCTGCCGGCGACCAGTGCCTGGATACCGGCGATCTGCGCCTCGTTCAGCTTGGCGCCGCGGCCCAGCCGCAGCACGACGCTGGCGGTGGCGCCGGGATCGTTCTTCTTGAAGATCGACGGTTGCGGCAGCACCAAATGCACGCGCGCCGACTGGATGCCCTGGAATGTCTCGATGGACTTGGTCAGCTCGCCCTCGAGGGCGCGCTTGAAGTTGACATTCTGCAGGAACTCGGTCAGGCCGTACTGCTTGCCGTCGAAGATCTCGAAGCCGATCGGGCCGTTGGCGACGACGCCCTTGCCCGCCAGCTCGATCCGCAGGCGCGCGACCATGCTCTCGGGCACGAGGATGGTGCCGCCGCCGTTCTTCAACTCGGTGGGGATGTCCTGCTTGGCCAGTTCCTCGAGCGCGGCGGCCGCATCCTCGGGGCTCAGGTTGGAGTACAGGACTGCCTTGTCTTCCTTTTGCAGCCAGAGGCTGAAAACGGCGACGCTGATGATGCCGGCGACCGCGACGACACCCAGCAGGGCCTTCTGGTTGAACGAAAGTTCACCAAGCCTGGCCTTAAGGTTGTCAGTCAGCTGCTTGAATCCGTCCACGCCTTTACCTCGGCTCCGTC
>JAGNNA010000341.1 GCA_017990895.1 Reyranella sp. | reverse complement strand
GGCGAAGGACGTGCTGGCGGCCGCGATGCTGCGCTACGCGCGCAGCGAGGCGGAGCAGGGACCGGTCGCAGCCCCACGCGGCGGACCCTCCGACCGCCCGACCGTGACTCTGGTCGGCGAAATGTTCCCCGCCGACCCGATCGGCATCGGCCGCCTGCTGGAGCCGCTCGGCCTTGCCGCCGGGCCGGTCGTGCCGACTCGCGAATGGCGCGAGCTCTACGCAGCCCTCGACTGTGCCGTCGTCGCAGCCATACATCCGCACTACACCGCCTCGTTCCGCGAGTTCACGGCGGCCGGCCGGCCGATCGTCGGCTCGGCGCCGGTCGGGCACGACGGCACCGAGGCCTGGCTTGAGGGCATCGGCACAGCCTGCGGGGTCGCGCGGCCTCTGATCGATGCCGCCAAGAATGCCGTCCTTCCGGCGATCCGCGGCGCGCTCGCCGCCAGCCCGGTGAAGGCGCGCATTACGCTGTCGGGCTACGAGGGGTCGGAGCTGCTGGTCGGCCGATTGCTGGTCGAGAGCGGCGCCGATCTGCGGTACGTCGGCACGGCCTGTCCACGCACCGCCTGGTCGGCTGCCGATTGCGAGTGGCTGGAGCAGCGCGGCGTGCATGTGCAGTACCGCGCCTCACTCGAGCAGGATTTCGCGGCGCTGAAGGAGTTCCGGCCCGACCTGGCGATCGGCACGACGCCGGTCGTCCAGAAGGCCAAGGAGACTGCGACCCCGGCGCTCTACTTCACCAACCTGATCTCGGCGCGCCCGTTGATGGGCCCGGCCGGCGCGGGCTCGCTGGCCCAGGTTGTCAACGCCGCCGTCGCCGGTAAGGCGCGGATGGAAGAGATGAACGCCTTCTTCGGCGGCGTCGGCACCGGTGATGCGGCCGGCGTGTGGGAAGAGCTGCCGCGCGGCCGCCCCGACTTCGCGGCGCGCTACCAGCGCCGGCTCGCCGCCGAGCGCAAGAAGACCGAGGAGCCCGTCTGATGCTCGTCCTCGATCATGATCGCGCCGGTGGTTACTGGGGCTCCGTCTACGTCTTCACCGCCATCAAGGGGCTCCAGGTGATCATCGACGGCCCGGTGGGCTGCGAGAACCTGCCGGTCACGGCGGT
Source organism: Reyranella sp. (assembly GCA_017990895.1). Taxonomy (GTDB): domain Bacteria; phylum Pseudomonadota; class Alphaproteobacteria; order Reyranellales; family Reyranellaceae; genus Reyranella. The sequence continues at coordinate 4,330 of JAGNNA010000341.1, read as the reverse complement.
GCTGCACTACACCGACGCGCTACCGCCGCACGAGTTGCCGATCGTCGTCACTGGATTGTCCGAAGACGAACTCGGCCAGCACGGCACCGAGCAGGCGATGCGTCGTGCGCACAAGGCGCTCGATCCGGCCAAGCCGAGCGTGGTGGTGACCGGCTCGATCGCCGAGATGATCGGAGGCGGCGTCACGCCGGAGGGTACTTCGATTCAGCGCTTTCTGCCGCGCACGATCGACGAGGACCAGTGGCAGAGCGCCGACCGCGCCCTGTACTGGCTGTGGAAGGAGTACGGCCCGAAGAAGGGCGCCTCGAAGCGTCGGCCGCGCGCCGAGGGCCAGAAGCCGAGGGTCAACCTGATCGGTCCGATCTACGGCCACTTTAACACCTACTCCGACCTCGCCGAGATCCGCCGTCTGGTCGAGGGCATCGGTGCAGAGGTCAACCTCGTGTTCCCCATGGGCAGTCACCTCGCCGACGTCGAGAAGCTCGACAATGCAGACGCCAACGTCTGCCTGTACCGCGAGTTCGGCCGCCTGCTGTGCGAGGCGCTCGACCGGCCCTACCTCCAGGCGCCGATCGGGCTGCATTCGACCACCAAGTTCCTGCGCTCCCTTGGAGAGATACTGGGCCTCGACCCCGAACCGTTCATCGAGCGCGAGAAGCACACGACGATCAAGGCGGTCTGGGATCTGTGGCGCTCCGTGACCCAGGACTTCTTCGCCACCGCGAGCTTTGCGATCGTCGCCAACGAAACCTACGCCCGCGGCGTCCGGCACTTCCTCGAGGACGAGATGGGCCTGCCCTGCACGCTGTCGGTGTCGCGCCGGCCCGGCGTCAAGCCGGACAACGAGGCAGTGCGGCAGAGCCTCACCGAACGGCCACCGCTCATCCTGTTCGGCAGCTTCAACGAGCGCATGTACATCGCCGAGGCCGGCGGCCGGGCGATGTTCATCCCCGCGTCGTTTCCGGGCGCGATCGTGCGCCGCCATACCGGCACGCCGTTCATGGGTTATGCCGGCGCCACCTACATCGTCCAGGAAGTGTGCAACGCGCTGTTCGACGCGCTGTTCAACATCCTCCCGCTCGCCAGCGCGCTCGACAAGGTCGAAGCGACGCCGTCGCGCCTGCACCGCGAGTTGCAGTGGGACGAGGCCGCGCAGCGGCGGCTCGACGAAATGCTTGAAGAACACCCCGTCCTGGTCCGGATCTCGGCAGCCAAGCGCGTGCGCGACGTGGCCGAGCGCGAAGCCCGTCGCCTGGGGCAGGACAGGGTTACGGAGTCGTGCGTCGCCGCTGCCCGAGTCGGGCTGGCGGAAGGACGGGCGGCGTGATCCCCGCCGCGCGGGTGGTCGCGGTAACGGCAACAAGGCCAGAGTCAGGAGAGTCTAATGGCAGATGACAGGAGAGCGGGGTCCCTATCGGGACTGACCGAGAGTGAAGCGAGGGAGTTCCACGGAATTTTCGTGACGAGCTTCCTCGGATTCACGGCAGTCGCCATCGTCGCTCACATCCTCGCGTGGATGTGGCGCCCGTGGTTGCCGCCGGCAAAGGGCTATAGCGCCCAGGTGATCGATGGTGCGACGACCACCTTCGCGTCACTCGTTTCGTTCCTCGCATAGCAGGAGGGTAAAATGTGGCGACTTTGGTTGCTGTTCGATCCGCGTCGCACGCTGATCGCGCTTTTCACCTTCCTATTTGGGCTGGCGCTGGTGATTCACTTCATCCTGCTCAGCACCGACCGGTTCAACTGGTTGGAAGGACCGAAGGCAAAGCCTGCGGTTACCGCTCCCAAATAGCGGGTCCGCACGACTAGGGTTGACGAGGCTCGGAGAAACGCCAGGCCTCGTCCAACCTTCCCCGCAGCACGTGTCTTGGAGAAGCGACTATGGCGATGCTCAGCTTTGAACGGAAGTACCGGGTTCGCGGCGGTACGCTCCTAGGGGGCGACCTGTTCGATTTCTGGGTGGGACCCTTCTACGTCGGCTTCTTCGGCGTAACGACGATCTTCTTCTCGTTCGTCGGAATCGCCCTGATCATGTGGGGCGCCGCGATCGGGCCCACCTGGAACCCGTGGAAGATCAGCATAGCGCCACCGGACATCAGCTACGGGCTGGCTTTGGCACCGCTGAAGGAAGGCGGTCTCTGGCAGCTCATCACGGTCTGCGCGCTCGGCGCGTTCGGTTCGTGGGCGCTGCGCGAGGTCGAGATCTGCCGCAAGCTCGGTATCGGCCTGCACGTTCCCTTCGCCTTCAGCGTGGCGATCTTCGCCTACTTCGCTCTCGTCGTGATCCGGCCCGTGCTGCTGGGCGCCTGGGGCTTCGGCTTCCCGTACGGCATCATCAGTCATCTCGACTGGGTGTCGAACACCGGCTACCAGTACCTGCACTTCCACTATAATCCGGCGCACATGATCGCGGTGACGTTCTTCTTCACCACGACGCTCTCGCTCGCGCTGCACGGGTCGCTCGTGCTGTCGGCCGTCAATCCGGCGCGCGGCGAGACGGTCAAGAGCCCGGAACACGAGAACACCTACTTCCGCGACACGATCGGCTATTCGATCGGCACGCTCGGCATCCACCGCCTCGGCCTGTTTCTGGCCCTCTCGGCGGCCTTCTGGAGCGCCATCTGCATCATCATCAGTGGCCCCTTCTGGACCCGTGGCTGGCCCGAATGGTGGACCTGGTGGCTCGATCTCCCGATTTGGCGTTAAGGCGAGGGCATCGTCATGGCCGAATATCAGAACATCTTCACCCGCGTTCAAATCCGTGGTCCGGCCTACGAGGGCGTGCCGCTTCCACGCGGCCCCTTCGGACGCAGTGGTTCGTCCTTCGTCCACTTGTTCGGCCGTCTTGGTGACGCCCAGGTCGGGCCCATCTATCTCGGCTGGACCGGCCTTGCGTCGCTGCTCTGCGGCTTCCTCGCCATCGAGATCATCGGCCTCAACATGATGGCCTCGGTGAACTGGGACCCGATCCAGTTCGTCCGCAAGCTGCCTTGGCTGGCGCTCGAGCCGCCCGGTCCCGAATGGGGCCTCAAGGTCCTGCCGCCGCTCAACGAGGGCGGCTGGTGGCTGATCGCCGGCTTCTTCCTGACCACCGCGATCCTGCTGTGGTGGGTGCGCATGTACCGTCGGGCGCGCGCGCTCGGCATGGGCACGCACGTCGCCTGGGCGTTCGCGGCGGCGATATTCCTGTACCTGTCGCTCGGCTTCATCCGGCCGCTGCTGATGGGGTCGTGGAGCGAGGCGGTGCCGTTCGGCATCTTCCCGCACCTCGACTGGACCGCAGCCTTCTCCATCCGCTACGGCAACCTGTTCTACAATCCCTTCCACATGCTCTCGATCGCGTTCCTCTACGGGTCGACGCTGCTGTTCGCCATGCACGGCGCGACCATCCTCGCCGTCAGCCGCTTCGGCGGTGAGCGCGAGATCGAGCAGGTGCTCGACCGTGGCACTGCCTCGGAGCGGGCGGCGCTGTTCTGGCGCTGGACGATGGGCTTCAACGCCACGATGGAGTCGATCCATCGCTGGGCATGGTGGTTCGCGGTCCTGTGTCCGCTGACCGGCGGGATCGGCATCCTTCTCACCGGCACCGCCGTAGACAACTGGTATCTGTGGGCAGTCGATCACGGCGTGGCGCCCGAGTATCCCCTCGTCACCCCGCCGGTCGCCGATCCGGCCGCTGCCACGGGAGGAACGCGATGAACTTCCGCCTGCAATACGCCCTCGCGCTCGCCGTCGTCTTCGCGGTGGCGATGGCGCTCACCCTGCAATGGTCGCCGGTCGTCACCGAACAGACCGGCTACCGGGGCACCGGTATGGACGAGATCCGCACCACGCGGGCCGTAGCCGCGCTGGTGGCCAACAACGTCGTTCCGCCGCCGCAGGATCCGGCGCCGGCCGGCGGGCCGCTGGCCACCACCGAGTACAAGAACGTGCAGGTCCTGAACGACCTGACGGTCGACCAGTTCAACCGGGTGATGCTGTCGATCACCGAATGGGTCTCGCCCGACCAGGGCTGCGGGTACTGCCACGCCGAGGGCGAGGAACTGTCTTCCGACAAGCTCTTCACCAAGGTCGTGGCGCGCCGCATGCTGCAGATGACGCGCGAGGTCAATGCGGGGTGGAAGAATCACGTCGCGACGACCGGTGTCACCTGCTTCACCTGCCACCGGGGCCAGCCGATCCCGGCGCAGGGCGTGTGGTACGGCTCCAACCGGCCGCACGCGGCCAACGCCGGCAACCCGATGGGCCAGAACGATCCCGTCGCCGCGGTCGGCTACACCTCGCTGCCGGTCGATCCGATGCTCGGCTACCTGGTCGGGGCCGGTTCGAC
>JAGNNA010000340.1 GCA_017990895.1 Reyranella sp. | reverse complement strand
CCCCGAAAGGATTCCCTGCATGAAGAGCGTGAGTTCCTACCTGGGCGACTGGTGGCGTCTGGTCGTTCCCTATTTCCGCTCGGAGGAGCGCTGGATCGCGATCGTCCTGCTGGCGGGCGCGATCGGACTCACCCTGGCGAGCGTGACGGTGAATGTCGCCTTCAGCGAGTGGAACCGGCGCTTCTACGACAGCCTGCAGAACAAGGACGAGGCGGCGTTCTGGACCGAGATGGGCAATTTCGGCTGGATCGCCGCGCTCGCCATCGCCTTCGGCGTGGCGCGCGGGCTGGTCAGCCCGTACCTGCGCCTGCGGTGGCGGCGGTGGCTCACTGGCCACTATCTCGACCACTGGCTGGACGGTCGCGGCTACTACCGGATCGAGCTCGAGCGCAAGGTCGACAATGCCGACCAGCGCATCTCCGAGGATCTGCGGCTGCTGGGCTTCTACACCATGACCCTGCTGCTCGGCCTGATCAGCGCGGTGGCGACGCTGATCTCGTTCCTGTTCATCCTGTGGCAGCTCTCGGGGCCGATGTCGCTCGCCTTCATCGGGCTCGACGTGGTGATCCCGGGCTACATGGTCTGGGCGGCACTGATCTACGCCTTCCTCGGCACCTGGCTGGCCAACCTGGTCGGCCGGCGACTGATCCCGCTCAACTTCCTGCAGCAGCGTTACGAGGCGAACTTCCGCTTCGGACTGATGCGGGTGCGGGAGAATGCCGAGGGCATCGCGCTCTATCGTGGCGAGCCGCGCGAGAACGCGGTGCTCGAGGAAAGATTCACCGACGTGTTCAACAATGCCTGGCGCGTGCTGGTGACCGAGATGCAGCTGGTCTTCTACCAGATCGGCTACGGCCAGCTCGCCATCATCTTCCCCTACCTCGTGACCGCGCCGCGCTTCTTCGCCGGCGCGATCACGCTAGGGGTCGTCATGCAGACGGCCCAGGCCTTCGGTCAGGTGCAGACGGCGCTGTCCTTCTTCATCGACAACTACACCAACGTGGCCGAGCTGCGCGCGGTGATGGACCGCCTGAAGGGGCTTCAGACTGCGATCGACGAGAAGCCGCCCGAGAACATCACCGTCACGCCCGAGGCGGGTCGGGCCGATGTCGGCACGCGCGGGCTCGATCTCGCGCTGCCGACGGGCCAGACCCTGCTCAAGGACCTGGACCTCACCCTGCCGAAGGGCGCCTGGACGCTGATCTCCGGGTCGAGCGGCTCGGGCAAGAGTACGCTGTTCAGGGCCCTGGCGGGCATCTGGCCGTTCGGTCGCGGGCGGGTGCTGATCCCGGCCGGTGCGCGCGTGCTGTTCCTGCCGCAGAAGCCCTACATCCCGATCGCCACCCTGCGCGATGCCGTGAAGTATCCCGACGAGAATTCCACGGCCAACGATGCCGAGGTCGTGCAGGCGCTGGAAGCGGCACGACTCGGGCACCTCGCCGGCCGTCTCGACGAGGAGGCCCACTGGAGCAACATCCTCTCGGGCGGCGAGCAGCAGCGGCTGGCGATCGCGCGGGCGCTGGTCTTCAAGCCCGACTGGCTGTTCCTCGACGAGGCCACGGCCTCGCTCGATGAAACCAACGAGGCGGCGGTCTATGGCGTGCTGAAGGAGCGGCTGCCGCAGGCGACGGTCGTCTCGATCGGTCACCGGCCGTCGTTGCGCGAGTGGCACGCCACGCGCCTCGACCTGAAGCGGGCGCCGGGCGAGACGGGAACGCTAAACGTCGTGACCTGACGACCGTTCGATGGTGAGGCCGGGCACGCGTTCGATTGCGTGCACGGCCTCCTCGATCGCGCGCGACTTCCAGGCATCGCGCGCCCACCAGCCGCCGATGTCGATGGACGAGAAGCCGCCGCCGCGCGCCGGCTCGACACTGGCGACCCTGACCCGTGAAGTGTCTGGCCTGCCCAGCACGATCGTGCAGGCCGACGTCGACAGGTGCCAGCGCGTGCCCGCTGCGTCGCTCCACAGGGCGAAGCCCCGGTCCCCGAGGTCGCGCGCGATCGAGCGCGGCGTGTCGAGCAGCTCCGGTGCATTGAGGCACCGGTTGGCAATGCGGAACGGGTCACGGGCGTCGCTCGCCCGCACGTCATAGGCCACGGTGAAGCGCTCTATCCTGCCGGGCGACTGGGCGGCGCGTGCCACCTCGTCGTTGGCGGTGTGCCATTCCTCGATCCATGGCGCGGCGGCTGCTTCGAGATCGCCCCAGCTGAGATAAAGCGAACCGGCGCTGTCGCCGAAGCGTGTGGCCCGCGGCGCACCATAGAGCGACAGGCCGACGGGAATGCCGTCGGCCGTCTTCCAGTTGGCGTGGAGCACGACATGGTCGGGCGAGCTTGCATGGGGCGAAAGCTCGTCGCGCTCGATCTTCTGCGGCGCCCCGAGGCGCATCACCAGCGGCGCGAACAGGTCGCGGGCGGGATTGGCGGTAGCGGCCAGCTCGTAGGTCACGGTCAGCACCGGCCGGTCGGGCCGTGGTGCGGAAGGCTCGGCCGAGCGGGTCGCAAAGCCATAGGCCTCGCTGCAGGGCAGTATCCGGCTCGCGTAACCCGTGCCCTCGAAGTCGCGGACCACGGCGTCGAAGCGCGTGCCCCACAGGAAGAAGCCGGCCTCGCCAAGGCGAAACCCCTTTGTGGTGTCGTCCATGGCGAGAGCCTACGTCATTCCTGCGCGTGCCAGTAGAGAAAGAGAACTTGCCATACGTGAAAGTCCGGTCCATCAAAGGGACATGAGCAGATCAATCGACCGAATCGCCGAGACCACCCGCGACATCGGCCGCCGCCTGCGCAGCGCGCGGACGGGAGCCGGCCTGACCCTGGCACAGGTCGCGGGCCGGGCCGGCCTCTCCGAGGGGTTTCTGTCGAAGCTCGAACGCGGCCAGGCGGCGGCCTCGATCGCCAATCTCATCCAGCTCGCCGATGTGCTGGGGCTCGGATTGCACGAGCTCTTCCCCAGCGAGGCGGCGCCGGCCAAGACGATGGTGGCGGTGCACCGGGGCGGCGAGGGCGCACTGCAGGAGGTGGCGGCGACGGGCTACCGCTGGCGCCATCTGGGCGGCGGCGCACCGCTCGACCGCATGGAGGTGTTCCATCTGGTCTTCCCCCGCGCCAAGGGCATGGCGGCAACCGTTTCCCATCCCGGCCAGGAGCACTGCTACGTGCTGTCAGGCGAGGTACTGTTCCAGGTCGGCGACGCGACGTACCGGCTGAAGGCGGGGGACGGCATCCTGATCGATTCGCAGCAGCCGCATCGTGCCGAGAATGCTGGCCGCGGCCAGGCGCAGGTGCTGATGTCGGTGGCAAAGCCCGCCGATGCCGCCGAAGTGCCGGACTGGTGGCGGCTCTCGTCGCCCAATCACATGGAAAAGCCGAAGGAGGAAAGCACGCCATGAGCAAGCACGTTCCCGACACCGCGGCGACCAACGCCGCCCTCGCTACCGCGCGGGAGGCGTCGCGCCGCGACCACAAGCCCTACCAGGTGCGCCATCTCGACGAGATCGAGTGGGAGACGATCCGCTGGCCGGGCGAGACCGGCAAGATGCTGTTCCATCCGCGGCCCGAGGACCCGACCCAACCCAACGCCGGCATCCTCCGGCTGGAGCCAGGAGCTTATCACCCGGAACACTATCACGGCTTCGCGCAGGTCTGGCTCGTGCTCAAGGGCGACTTCACGATCGACGGTCGTACCTGTACGCCGGGCACGATGCTCTATCATCCCGACCCGCATTTCGAGGGCGAGTTCCGGACCGAGAGCGGTGGCGAAATCCTGATCGTGCAGTATCCCGGCCCGACCACCGGCGAACGGCCGATCTATGCCGGCCGCTTCAACATGGAACAGCGCAAGTCGGTCGCTGAAGAGAGAGTCGACCTTTAGAAATGGAGCGCGCCACTCCAGTGGCGCTCGTGAATCATGAGGCGCCACTGGAGTGGCGCGCTCCATTGAGACAGCGGACTAACGCAGGCTGGCGTTGATCTTGTCGAGCGCGGAGGTGCCGGGGCAGAGCTCCGGGGCGTTCAGGGTGTTCAGCGGCACGTCGATCGTGTTCAGGTTGGCGTGCAGGTCGCTCGGCGTCGGATCGACGTAGAGCAGGCCGGTCACGACCTCGCCGGCATGCATGCCTTCCTGGATGCGCTTCATCGCGGCGACCTTGTCGGACGGATCGTACTCCTCGCCGAGCTTGCGCAGGCGCAGGATCGACCCGTCATGCTGCTGCACGATCTTCGTGGTGCCGGGATCGTAGGAGGTGGTGATCTCCTCGCGGGTCTCGATGAAGTCGATGCGGTTCAGCGCCTCGTTGTGCTCGCGCACATAGTCGTAGCTCTTGGTCGAGCCCGCATGGTTGTTGAAGGCGACGCAGGGGCTGATGACGTCGAGGAAGGCCGCGCCCTTGTGGTCCATCGCCGCCTTGATCAGCGGCACCAGCTGGTGCTTGTCGCCTGAGAAGGAACGGCCGACGAAGGTGGCGCCCATCAGGATGGCCAGCGACACCATGTCGATCGAGGAATCGGGGTTGGAGACGCCTTTCTTGCTGATCGAGCCCTTGTCGGCGGTGGCGGAGAACTGGCCCTTGGTGAGGCCGTACACCCCGTTGTTCATGACGATGTAGGTCATGTTCACGCCGCGCCGCATGACGTGGGCGAACTGGCCGAGGCCGATCGAGGCGGAATCGCCGTCGCCCGACACACCCAGGTAGATCAGGTCGCGGTTGGCGAGGTTGGCGCCGGTCATCACCGACGGCATGCGGCCGTGCACGGTATTGAAGCCGTGGCTGGCGCCCACGAAATAGGTCGGCGCCTTGGACGAGCAGCCGATGCCGGAGAGCTTGGCGACCTGGTGGGGAAGGATGTCGAGCTCGTAGCAGGCCTGGATGATCGCGGCGCTGATCGAATCGTGGCCGCAGCCGGCGCACAGCGTCGAGACGGCACCCTCGTAGTCGCGGCGCGTGTAGCCGGCCTTGTTCTTGACCAGCGAGGGGTGATGGAGACGGGGCTTGGCGATGTAGGTCATGACGCGGCCTTGTCGAACGGGACTACCTTGAACTGACCGAGCTTGGTGGCGATGTCGGTCGCGATGAAGCGCGCCGTGATCGGCGTGCCGTCATAGTGCAGGACGGGCACGATCTTGCGGGCGTCGAGCGTGTATTCGCTGAGCAGCATGGTGCGCAGCTGCGCGTCGCGGTTCTGCTCGACGACGAAGACGCGGTCGTGCTCGTGGATGAAGTCCTCGACGCTCTGCGCGAAGGGGAAGGAGCGCACGCGGAGCGCGTTGACGTGATGGCCCTCGGCCTCGAGATGATCGAGCGCCTCGTCCATCGCCGGGCTGGTCGAGCCGAAGTAGCTCACGCCGAAGCGGGTCGGCTTGGGCGAGGAATAGCGCAGCGGCTGCGGCGCGATCTTCTTCGCGGTCTCCCACTTCTTCTGCAGCCGCTCCATGTTGCGCACATAGAC
>JAGNNA010000339.1 GCA_017990895.1 Reyranella sp. | reverse complement strand
GCGGTCTCGGCGTGTTCGATTTTCCGTTCCTTCTCTCGTACCTGAAGGCCACGCAGGCTACCGGGGCGGTCGGCTACCGCAAGCTCCTCGACTTGCGACAGGCCGACATCCAGCTGAGCCGCGATGACCTTCGGGCCATCGGGACGCTCACGCGCAACAACGATCCTACCGCCTCAGGGCCGGTCGCCATCCTGGTCGGAAAGAATCCGCCACTCTGATGCTCGATATGGCGATCCTGTTGAAACAGCATGTCGCCACCTCGCGACGCTTCCGCCTCTTCACTGACGAGGCCGAGGCAAGGCGATGACTGGCGGAAATCTCGATGGGACCTTGAGGACGACAGGAAAACCTATTGCGACTCGATCCCCAGGCTCCTGATCACCTCGAGCGAAACCGGGCCTTCGTCGTCGAGCACTTGCCGGAAGTAGGCGGCGTCGCGCGCGCCCTCGTCGATGGCGAAGGTGTCGTTGACCTTCTTGATGCGCTCCGTCTTGCCGGCCTCGACCATCAGCGCCGAGAGCTTCTGCACGACGTCGGGCGGGGTGCCGGCCGGCGCCGCGCAGCCGACCCAGCCGCGGATCTGGAACGCCTTCTCGGTCAGGCCCTGCTCGTAGAAGGTCGGGACGTCGGGCATCTTCTTCATGCGAACCATGGTGGGCACCGCGATCGGCTTCACGCTTCCCGCCTGCAGCACCGCCGCGCCCGAGGCATAGCTGCCGGTCGCTCCCTGGGCGGCGCCGGAGGCTACGTCCTGCCACATAAGCGACTCGCCGCGATAGTGGACCGCTTCCATCTTGAGTCCGTAATGGCGGTTCAGCGTCTCGGTGACGATGTGGGCGAAGGAGCCGATCCCGTAGGTGGCGAGCGAGACCTTCCTGTCCCGCGCCCAGGCGGCGAACTCGGGGATGTTCTTCACCGGGATGTCCTTGTTCACCATGGTCGGCAGATGGCCGGTGTTGAACCAGGCGACCAGGGCGAAATCCTTGTCGGGATCGTAAGGCAGCTTCTTGAACAGCGCCTTGTTCTGAACCATCGTCGTCGAATTGGTGAACATCAGCGTGTAGCCGTCGGGTGGCGACTGCTTGACGATCTCCGCGCCGATCGCGCCAGCGGCGCCGGCCTTGTTCTCGACGATCACCGGCTGGCCGATCTTCTCAGCGACATACTCGCCGTAGGCCCGGGAGAAGATGTCGGTGAGGCCGCCCGCCGGATAGGTGCAGACGATCCTGATCGGCTTGGTCGGCCAGGCCTGGGCTATGGCCGGCGCAGGCAACGACGCCAGCGCCGTTGCCGATCCGTAGCGCAGCAGGTCACGCCGTGTGGCACGGATGATCATGGTCGCCTCCCGATGGGGCGGCGACTCGTTGGCGGGACGGCCTAAGCCGTCCTGGTCGCGCCCGACTTGAGCATGGCGTCGATTTCGCCCTGCGTAAAGCCGGCCTCCTGCAGGACCTCGATGCTGTGCTCGCCCAGCCGCGGCTGCAGGCGGGTGATCTCGGGCTTGGTCTTGCTGAAGCGCGGCGGGATGTCGGGCATGCGCAGCTTGCCCTCGGTCGGGTGGTCGACTTCCTTCCAGAAGCCGGTCGCCTCGAGTTGCGGATCGACGAACAGGTCGTCGAGCGTGTTCACCGGCCCGTGCGGCACGTTCGAGTGCTTCAACAGCTCCACCCATTCGGCATTGGTACGCTCGGCGCAGAGGCCGGCCAGGGTCGAATAGTACTGCTCGACGTTCTTGAGGCGGTTGGCCAAGCCCTGGAACCGCTCGTCCTTCGCGAGATCCTCGCGACCGACCAGGGTACAGAACTCGCGCCAGTGGCTATCGGTGTAGGGCAGCAGCGCGAAGTAGCCGTCCTTCGACGGGTAGGGGCGGCGCTCCTTGTTGAGCACGCGCTTGTAGCCGGCGGTATCGAGTGCCGGCCTGAAGGTCTCGCCGTAGAGATGCTCGACCATCACGAACGAGACCAGCGTCTCGTACATCGGCACTTCGACCGCCTGACCCTTGCCGGTGCGCTCGCGCGCGAACAGGGCGGCCAGGAGGGCGGAGACGACGCCGTTGGAACTCGTCTTGTCGGCCACGATCGTCGGCAGGAAGCGCGGCTGCCCCGCGACCACGGTCTGCAGCGCCGCGAGACCGGAGCCGGCCTGGATGATGTCGTCGTACGCGGCCTTGGCGCCCATTGGGCCGGCGGCGCGATAGCCATAGGTCGAGAGATAGACCAGCCGCGGATTGATCTTCTCGAACTTCTCGTATTCCACGCCCAGCCGCTTGGCGGGCTCGGGCCGGTAGTTGTGCATGATGACGTCGGCCGTCTCGGCGAGCTTGAACAGGGCGGCCCGGCCGGCCTCCTGCTTGAGGTCGAGCACGATCGAGCGCTTGGACCGGTTGCAGCCGAGATAGAAGGCCGACATGCCGGGATTGCGGGCGGGCCCGAGCTGGCGCGTCGTGTCACCCTCGGGCGGCTCGATCTTGATCACGTCCGCCCCGAGATCGCCCAATTGCTGCGCCGCCCACGGGCCCAGCACGACGGTGGTGCAGTCGAGAATGCGAACGCCGTCCAACGGACCTGCCATCTTGAATTTCCTCCACTTCAGGGGTCCCGCTTACCACAAGTTGGTCACCATCCGCGGACCAAATCACTGGCAACATTGCCCTACTGCAGGCGTCTCAACCTGCAGCAAAGGAGAGCCAAATGAATTTCGAGGTCTTGCGTCTGGCTGGGTCGCTCGCGGTCGCGGGTGCGGTCATGCTCACCGCCTCCGCCGCGATGGCCGGCGACTGGAAGAAGGGCCGTGGGCACCACAAGCATCACCACTACTACTACGAGCCAGAGGTGATCGTCGTGAAGCCCGCGCGGCCGGTCTACTATGCACCACGCCCCGTCGTGGTCTATCCCGCTCCGGTCTATGCCCCGCCGGTCGCCTATGCGCCGGTCTATGGTCCGGCCTATCCCCGCGGCGGAAATCTGAGCATCGGGGTCGACGTTCCCCTGCGGTAGTCGTTGGAGAGGGCTCCCCGAACGGCCGGGTTGACGGGCGCGACCAAATCGACGATTGTCGCGCCCAACATGCTGCGACTGACGACGCTACGACTTATTGGCTGATCCGCCGCCCGACCGGGACAACCGGAAGGGCCCTGCGGATCGCTTGTCGTTCGTCTCTGTTTTACCCAACCAGTCGCCGCCTCCATTCCATCCATCGCAGTGTTCGTTTGAGCCATACGGCCGTGCGCGGCGCGAGGAGCTACCCGTCATGTCATCCCAGAACCCTCATAGTGCCCATCCCCAAAAGCCGATGATGCCGATCGCGGCGGAGAAGTACGTGCCCTTCAAGCCCGTGCCCCTCCCCGACCGCAAGTGGCCGAACGCCGTCATCACCAAGCCGCCGATCTGGTGCGCGGTCGACCTGCGCGACGGCAACCAGGCGCTGATCGAGCCGATGGATTCCGACCGCAAGACGCGGATGTTCAAGCTGCTCTGCGACATGGGCTTCAAGGAGATCGAGGTCGGCTTCCCCGCCGCCTCGGAGACCGACTTCGAGTTCGTGCGCGAGCTCATCGAGAAGAAGATGATCCCCGACGACGTCACGATCCAGGTGCTGACGCAGAGCCGCCCGGAGTTGATCGAGCGCACCTTCGAAGCGTGCCGCGGCGCCAAGCGCGTCATCGTCCATCTCTACAACTCGACCTCGACCCTGCAGCGCCGCGTCGTGTTCGGCCTCGACACCGCTGGCATCATCGACATCGCGGTTTCAGGCGCGAAGCTGGTCAAGCAGCTGGCCGATGCCGATCCGAAGACCGAGTGGGTGTTCGAGTATTCGCCCGAGAGCTTCACCGGCACCGAGCTCGAATTCGCGCGCGACATCTGCGCTGCGGTCGCCGACATCTACAAGCCGACCCCGCAGAAGAAGATGATCTTCAACCTGCCGGCCACCGTCGAGATGTCGTCGGCCAACGTCTATGCCGACCAGATCGAATGGTGCCACCGCAACTTCAAGGATCGCGATTCGATCATCCTCAGCCTGCATCCGCACAACGACCGCGGTACCGGCGTGGCGGCGGCCGAGCTCGGCTACATGGCCGGCGCCGACCGCATCGAGGGCTGCCTGTTCGGCAACGGCGAGCGCACCGGCAACGTCGACCTGGTCACGCTGGGCCTCAACATGTTCACCCAGGGCGTGGACCCCGAGATCGATTTCTCGAACATCAACGAGATCCGCCAGACGGTCGAGTATTGCAACCAGCTGCCCGTCCATCCGCGCCATCCCTATGGCGGCGACCTCGTCTTCACCGCCTTTTCGGGCTCGCACCAGGACGCGATCAACAAGGGCTTCAAGTCGCTCGAAGCGTCGAACAGCAAGGTCTGGGAAGTGCCCTACCTGCCGATCGACCCGGCCGATCTCGGCCGCAGCTACGAGGCGATCATCCGCATCAACAGCCAGTCGGGCAAGGGTGGCATCGCCTACATCCTGAAGAGCGACTACGGCATCGACATGCCGCGGCTGCTGCAGGTCGAGTTCTCCAAGGTGATCCAGCAGATCGCCGACGAGACCGGCAAGGAGATTCAGCCGGCGCTGATCTGGGACACGTTCCGCAAGGAGTATCTCGAGAACACCACGCCCGTGGAGTTCGATAGCCACACGACGGTGCCGGACCCCGATCACCCGGACGTGCGTCTTCTCGATGCCAAGGTGACGTTCAACGGCAAGCCGGCGACGGTCTCGGGCCGCGGCAATGGTCCGATCGCAGGCTATGTCGACGCGCTGGGCAAGAATTGCGGCATCCAGATCCGGGTCCGCGACTACCACCAGCATGCCACCGGCGCCGGCTCGGACGCCCAGGCCGTCAGCTTCATCGAGGCCGAGACGCCGAGCGGAAAGGTCCTGTGGGGCGTCGGTATGGACTCGAACATCGTGGCGGCCTCGCTCAAGGCCGTGACATGCGCCGCCAACCGCGCGGCGGCGCTCAAATAGCGATACCGCCCCTTCCGGGCGGGCGTTAGCATCCGGGAGCGCGGGAGAACGCCGCGCGCCCCGCAATGGCCATGGACTGAAGAAGTGGCGCTTCCCGATCCTGTTGCGACACGCCGCCGGGCCGAAGGCCCCTTCATGCGCGGCGCCCGTCACGTCTGGAACGCCGCGATCTCCCTCATGCTGGGCGCGATGATCGGCATCCTCGGCCATGAGTTCACAGGCGATGCCGTGGCCCGGCTTTGGCCCGGGCAGGCGATGGTCGCCGACCTCGTGCGCGCCATATTCTGGACACTCGGCATCGCTGCGACCGGCGTTTTGTTCTCCTCCTACTATCTCGACGACACGGGCCGATAGCGCGTAAAACGGCCCCATGGCCAAAGCGAAGAAGACCGCCCCCAAATCCTCCCCGAAGAAGCCGGCTGCGAAGAAGTCGGCGAAGCCCGCCACCCGGAAGGTGGTGAAGAAGGCCGCGCCGAAGAAGGCTCCG
>JAGNNA010000042.1 GCA_017990895.1 Reyranella sp. | reverse complement strand
CCGTGAAGTTCGTCAGCCAGTTGATGCCGCCCTCGGCACCAATGTAGATGCCCGGCTGCGGAGCCTGCGCCTGCGCAGCTACCGGCAGCGCGACAATGGCGGCAGCCGCCAGAAGAGCCTTCTTCATGAGTTCTTCCCCTCGTTCTTGATACTTGCGGACTGAAACTGAATTGAACGTTTGTCGGCGGACTGACTAAGATCACCAACTGGGCAGAATATACACACCACCACTGGTGCAGTGCAACCAGCCGCTCCCGGCCTCCGCGACTCGCTCGAAACCTGTGACACGGACGCAACAGTGGGACTTCGGGCGCGGTAGAGAACCCTTCACGCGCCGGCCGCCCCAGCACTATTGAATACCAGATGTAGTAGTCTGGCCAGAGAGGCCTCGTTGCGCCGGGATGGGCAACCGAAGGCCCAGAATGCCACCTCCGCTCTCGCCTCGGCCGAACGGGGTCGGGCCGCTCAGCGGCCTGGCGACGTCAGTCCTGCCCGAAAACTCTTCCGACAGCCCCGGATGCGGCAAAGGTACGTCGGGATCGGACGCACCGGGATTCAATGACCTTCCGGCAAGCTCGGCAGGGGTTACGGTTTCAGCCGCCCCGAGATTCGGCGCGGGCTTCTTGACCTGGGCCGTCTGCACGGGGCGCGGGCGGCCCCCGGCGCGGAAATCCGGCGCCCGCGCCGACACAACCAGTTGTGGGCGATCCGGGGCGATCCGGAGATCATGGTTTAAGGTCGACGCGTAAGTGAGGCTGGCCGACAGCGCGGCAAACGCCCCTGCGAGGCCGCTGGATACGCTTCGGAATCTGGTGAAATTCATTTCACGATGCAGATAGGCATCGCGGTCCGGCTTTTCACCGTGGCATTTTGAGCGGTAAATCGCCGTTCACGAAAGGGAGTATGCCATGGGCCAGTATAGCAAAGTCGAGACCGACGGCCATCTGATGATCGTCACGATCAACCGCCCGGAGGTCTACAACGCCTGCCATCCCATGGCGAACCAGGAGATGGTCGAGGCGTTCGACGAGTTCCAGGCCAACCCGGACCTCTGGGTCGCCATCATCACCGGCGCCGGCGACAAGGCCTTCTGCGCCGGCAATGACCTCAAATACCACGCCGAGATCCAGGCCAAGACCGGCAAGCGCCCGGTCCATCCGGCCAAGGGCTTCGGCGGCCTCGCCAACCGCTTCGACCTCGACAAGCCGGTGATCGCCGCGGTGAACGGCATCGCCATGGGCGGCGGCTTCGAGATCGCGCTGGCCTGCGACATCATCATCGCCTCCGACCAGGCCAAGTTCGCCCTGCCCGAGCCGCGCGTGGGCCTGGCTGCCGGTGCCGGCGGCATGCAGCGCCTCAGCCGCATGATTCCGCTCAAGAAGGCCATGGGTATGATGCTGACGGGCCGCCATGTCGGCGCCAAGGAAGGCTATGATCTGGGCTTCGTCACCGAGGTGGTGCCGCACGCCGAGCTGATGGCCTCGGCGAAGAAGTGGGCCGCCCAGATCCTCGAATGCTCGCCGATGTCGGTCCGCGCCACCAAGCAAGTCGTGATGCGCTCGCTCGACGTGCCGTCGCTCGAGATCAGCATGCGCAACCAGCACTACCCGGCCTTCATCGCCATGGCGCACAGCGAGGACACGGTTGAGGGCCCGAAGGCCTTCGCCGAGAAGCGCAAGCCCAACTGGAAGGGCCGTTAGTCAGGGAGTCTTCCTGGCTATCGCTGCGCGACCCTGTCCCCCGTTCAGCCGCCATAAGATTTGCCGAACGGGCAGGTGCCAGCCCGCGGGACAGGCTCAGCGCCCGCGGGCATTGTCGTGGTCCCAGTCGAGTTCGAAGCGGTCGCCGTTGGCCTTGATATAGGCGGCGTGCGGCGAGCCGAAGTGGGCCGGCATCAGCAGCGCCCCCTGCTCCACGCAATCGGCCAGCAACGTATGGCGCGACTGACGGGCGAGTTCTCGATCCTCGCAGAAGACGCTGTTCCATCTCCACAGCGGTACCTGCACCGGATTGTGCAGCGCGTCGCCGGCGAAGATCGCGCGCTTGCCGCGCGAGTCGAGGTCGACGCGGATCTGCCCCGGCGTGTGGCCCGGCGCGGGCTTCAGCGTCAGGCACCCGCACATCGCATGTACGCCCGACACGAACTCGGCCTTTCTGGCCTCGACGATAGGCAGCACCGAGTCGTTGTAGGTGTTGACCTGGTAGGCCTCGGTGTCGGATTTCTTCGCGAGCGCCGACCAGTGGTCGTGGTCGGTGCGCGACATCACGTACTTCGCATTGGGGAAGGTCGGCACCCATTTACCGTTCTCCAGCCGCGTATTCCAGCCGACGTGATCGACGTGGAGGTGCGTGCACATCACGAAGTCGATCTCCTCCGGCTGCACGCCCGCCTCGCGCAGGCGATCGAGATACTGCGTGTTCAGCATGTTGAAGCGCGGCATCCCCGGCCGCGGCTTGTGATTGCCGCTGCAGGCATCGACCAGGATGGTGTGCTTGCCCGTGCGCAGCAGCCAGGAATGGATCGAGGTCATCAGCCGCCCGCTCTCGGGTTGGAAATAGGTCGGCGCCAGCCAGTTCTGCTCGGCCTTGAAGGTCTCGGCATCGAACTCCGGGAAGAAATCCTTGGCCGGAAAGCCAGGCCCCATCTGTTCTTCGATGCGGGTGACGCGTACCTCGCCGATGTGACGATCCTGCATGTTCCCTACTCCCCTGCTTTCGCCGGACTCTGGACGCAGCAACGCGCCGCATCAACCGCTACACCGCCGTATGGACGACGAGCTTCAGTGAGGGGGCGTCGTTGGCCGCTTCGGCATCGTCGCAATAGGCGGTGCGGACCTCGCCGTGGCGCACAGCGAGGACACGGTCGAGGGCCCGAAGGCCTTCGCCAAGAAGCGCAAGCCCAACTGGAAGGGTCGCTGAGCCCGTATTGACGGGGCGTCCTCGGTAGGACGCCCCTCACCTGTCGTCGTTGGTTCTCGCCTACCTGCCCTTGAACTTCGCCTTCCGCTTTTCGAGAAAGGCGCTCAGCCCCTCGAAATGGTCTTCGGTCGCGGCGCAGGCGGCCAGGCCCTCGGCCTCGCGGTGCGAGTGCTCGTCCCAGCTGTTGTCGAACGAGTTGCGGATCAGCTTCTTGGCCACGCCCAGCGCGTAGGTCGGACCGTCGGCCAGCTTGCGCGCCATCTTCTCGGTCTCGGCGGCGAGCTGATCCTTCGGCACGACCCAGTTCAGGATGTTGTTGTCCTTGGCCTCCTGCGCCGAGAAGCGCTCGCCCAGCAGCGCGATCTCCAGCGCCTTCCGCTCGCCCACCACCCGCGGCAGGAAGTAGGTCGCGCCGCCGTCGGCACTCAGGCCGATATGGCGATAAGCCAGGGTGAAGAACGAATCGTCCGACGCGATGGCGAGATCGCAGTTCAGGATCAGCGACAGGCCGAAGCCCGCGGCCGCGCCCTGGACCGAGGCCAGGACCGGCTTGTTCATGCGGCGGATCTGGTAGATCGCCTGGTGCGCCTTCACGACCCGCATCTCGAAGCCCGCGAGATGGGCCTCCTTGTCTTCGGTCAGCGACTTGTGGAAACCGCGGATGTCGCCGCCCGCCATGAAGTGCGTGCCGGCGCCGCGGATCACCACGCAGCGCACCGCCGGGTCCTTCTCGAACTTCGCGCTGTGCTCGATCAGAAGGTCGCGCATCTCCATCGACAGCGCGTTCAGCGACTCCGGCCGGTTGAGCGTCATCCAGCCGATACCGTCTTTGACTTCGGCGAGAACGTGCGGTGCGGACATTGGCAGTTTCCTCAGGCATTTATGGAACGACGCCCGACGTTACCCCGTCGCGCGGTGCGGCGCGAAAAGAATGATGCCGGCGCCGATCAGGCAGATGAGCGCGCCGGTGATGTCCCAGCGATCGGGCCGCGTGCCCTCGACCGCCCACAGCCAGACGAGCGTGGCTGCAATATAGACGCCGCCATAGGCCGCATAGGCGCGGCCCGCCGCGTCCGACTCGATGAAGGTGAGCAACCAGGCGAACAGGCCGAGCGCCACGAGGCCCGGCGCCAGCCACCAGGCCGAAGCGCCGAGGCGCAGCCACGCCCAGAAGGCGAAGCAGCCGGCGATCTCGAGCAACGCCGCTGCCCCGTAGGCGAGAACCGACTTCAGAAGGCCTCGGCCGGCAGGGCCATCAGGGTCGAGGCACCGGCCTTGATCTGATGGTTGAGCGACACGGTCTGCGGCAGGACGCGGGCCATGAAGAAGCGCGCGGTCGTGATCTTGGCTTCGTAGAAGCCGTTGTCGTTGCCGGCCTCCAGACCCTTGTGGGCGGCGACGACGATGCGGTTCCACATATAGGCCATCGCGGTCAGCGCCATCAGGCGCAGCAGGTCGGTGGCGGCGCCGCCCGCCTCATCGGGATTCTTCATCGCGTTCTGCATCAGGAACAAGGCCGAGTCCTGCACGCGGCCCATCGCCTTCTCGAGCGGCTCGACGAACCCCTTCATCTTCTCGTCGGCCTTGTGCTGCGCGATGAAGCCGCCGATCTCGCCCAGCAGGCGCTGTGCGGCACGACCGCCCTTCATCGGCAGCTTGCGGCCGACCAGGTCGAGCGCCTGGATGCCGTTGGTGCCTTCGTAGAGCTGGGTGATACGCGCGTCGCGCACGAGCTGCTCGACCCCGTTCTCGCGGATGAAGCCGTGGCCGCCCCAGGTCTGCACCGCGAGGTTGGCGCACTCGCTGCCCATGTCGGTGAAGTAGGCCTTGATGATCGGCGTCAGCATCTGGATGAGATCGTCGGCCGCCTCGCGGGTCGCGGCGTCGGGATGCAAATGCGCCTCGTCGATCAGCATGCCGACCCACAGCGAGAGCGCGCGGGCACCTTCGGTGAAGGACTTCTGGATCATCAGCATGCGCCGCACGTCGGGATGCACGATGATCGGATCGGCCGGGCCGTTGGCGTTCTTCGGCCCCGTCAGCGAGCGGCCCTGCAGGCGGTCGCGGGCATAGGCGACGGCGCTCTGATAGGCCGTCTCCGCGATGCCGAGTCCCTGCATGCCGACGCCGAGGCGGGCGGCGTTCATCATGACGAACATCGCCGTCATGCCCTTGTTGGCCTCGCCGACCAGCCAGCCGGTGGCGCCGTCGAGGTTCATCACGCAGGTCGCGTTGGCCTTGATGCCCATCTTGTGCTCGAGGGCGCCGCAGCGGATGCCGTTGCGCTCGCCCACCGAACCGTCGGCCTTGGGCAGGAACTTCGGCACGATAAAGAGCGAGATGCCCTTGGTCCCGCCCGGTGCATCCGGCAGGCGCGCCAGAACGAGGTGGACGATATTCTCGGTGAGGTCGTGCTCACCGGCCGAGATGAAGATCTTGGTGCCGGTGATGCTGTAGCTGCCGTCGGCCTGCGGCTCCGCCTTGGTGCGCAGCATGCCGAGGTCGGTGCCGCAATGTGGCTCGGTGAGGCACATGGTGCCCGACCAGGTGCCGTCGGCCAGCTTCGGCAAGTAGCGCTTCTTCAGCTCCTCGGAACCGTGGCGCGACAGCGCCTCATAGGCGCCGTGGCTGAGGCCGGGATACATGGCGAAGGCCTGGTTCGCGGCGGTGAACATTTCCTGCAGCGCAAAGCCCACCGTCGCCGGCAGCCCCTGCCCGCCGAACTCGGGATCGCAGGTGATGCCCGTCCAGCCGCCCTCGGCGAACTGCTTGTAGGCTTCCTTGAAGCCCTTGGGCGTGCGCACGACGCCGTTCTCGTAGTGGCAGCCTTCCTCGTCGCCGGTGCGGTTCAGCGGGAACAGCACGTTCTCGCAGAGCTTCGCGGCTTCTTCGACGATGGCGTGGATCGTGTCGGGGGTCGCGTCCTCGTAGCCCGGCAGCTTGGCGAGCTTCGCGACGTCGATGACTTCGTTCAGAACGAACTGGATGTCCTTGATCGGGGCCTTGTAGACGGCCATGGCTTCCTCCTCGGTCGCAGTTTTCCTAGTCGCTTTCCGGCTCGAGGCCGCGCTGCCTCAGCTCCGCGCTCACCTGGGCCTCGACGTCCCTGAATTCGCCGATGTGCTGGTCGAGATCGGCGCGCTTGCGCTCCAGATCGGCGATGTGGAGCTGGCAGCGGCGCAGCAGTTCGCGCAGCTGCTGCAGGCCGGTGCGGTCGACCTGGTAGAGGTCGAGCAGTTCGCGGATCTCCGCCAGCGAGAACCCCAGCCGCTTGCCGCGCAGGATCCAGCCCAGGCGTGTACGATCGCCCACCGTATAGAGCCGGGTGGTACCGTGCCGGCGCGGCTTGATCAGCCCCTCGTCCTCGTAGAAGCGGATCGTGCGCGGCGTGATCGCGAATTCGCGCGACAGTTCGGCGATGCTGTAGATGCGCTGCGCGTCTCGGGGCGCCGGCGTCTTGGCCGAGGGAAGGGCGGCGACTGACATGAGAAAAGAATGCTAATTGACGTTTACGTAAACGTCAATTGAGTTTACGCAACGGTGCGTCTGGGGAATGTTCCCCGAAGCCGGCTCCTATTGAACTGGCCTGGGCAAGCTGGCATGCCGATTGGCCTCTTCCCGAGAGTGCGTTCGCAGAAGGATTCCAGATGCCGATCTACCAGCTCAACGACCGCGTGCCGGTGATCCCGGCCTCCTGCTACATCGCGGAGGGTGTCACCATCATCGGGTCCGTCGTCTTGGGCGAGCGGGTGAGCATCTGGCCCGGCGCCGTGCTGCGTGGCGACAACGAACCGATCGTCATCGGTGACGACAGCAACGTCCAGGAGCTGAGCGTCCTGCATACCGATCCCGGCGCGCCGCTCACCATCGGCCGCAACGTGACGGTCGGCCATCAGGTGATGCTGCACGGCTGCACGATCGGCGACGGTTCGCTGATCGGCATCCAGTCGGTCGTGCTCAACCGCTCGGTGATCGGCAAGGACTGCCTGGTCGGCGCCGGCTCGATCGTCACCGAGGGCAAGACCTTCCCCGACCGCTCGATGATTCTCGGCTCGCCGGCCAAGGTGGTGCGCGAGCTCAGCGAGGAGAACGCTTCGCGGCTGGCGCTGAGCGCCGAGAGCTACGTGAAGCGCGGCCAGGACTTCAAGGCGAACCTGAAGCGCATCGGCTGAGATCATGCTGGCGGCACTCGACCATCTCGTCGTCGGCGGCTCGGCCGCCCTCTACGAGACCTTGCTGGGTCGGCAGGCAGTGAACGGGAGCCTGCGAACGGGGAATGTCGGGGTACGCTTCGTTCCCCGCGTCTCCGGCTTGCGATCGATGGTGTTCGCGACGCAGGACCCTGAAAAGGCGGCGACGCTTCTCGAACGGCGGGCGGTCCCTACGACGCGAACGCCTGACGGTCTCGCCCTTCTGGGCCACGGCGTCGCGATCGAAGTCATTGCGCGAACTGACGAAACCGCTTCGCCGCTCACGACCGCCGCCGCATCGGCCGTCTCGGGCCTCGACCATGTGGTCGTGCGCACGCCCAATCCCGAGCGCGCCATCGCCTTCTACGCCGGCCGCCTCGGCCTCGACCTGCGGCTCGACCGCAGCAATCCCAAATGGGGCGCGCGCCTGCTGTTCTTCCGCTGCGGCGACCTTGTGATCGAGATCGCCCATGACCTCAAGAAGGGCGTGTCCGACGAACCGGACCATCTGTGGGGGCTGTCGTGGCGCGTGCCAGACATCGCGGCCGCACAGGCGCGTCTCAAGGCAGCCGGCCTCGACGTCACAGAGCCGCGCGACGGGCGCCGGCCAGGCAGCCAGGTCTGCACCGTGAAGGACGGGACCGGAGGTGTCCCGACGATCCTGATCGGCGGCGTCGGCCGCTGGCAGGGAGGCTGAGCCGCCGCCCATGCGTCCCCTCCTCGCGATTCCGCTTCTCGTCCTCGCCGCCGCCTGTACGACGCCGCCGACGAGCAAGCCGGTCGTGCAGGCGAAGGACTTGCCGCGGCTCGGGCCCTGTCCGGCTTCCTCCTGGAAGCCGGAGGCTCCTCCTCCCTCATCGAGCGCCCGGACCTCGATGGTGCTTCTGGCGGTCGGCGAATGGGGCCGCTTCGGCAAGCAGGTCATCACCTATTCTGCGAACGCACCTCCTCGGACCGAGCAGCGGGGCATCAAGGAGCGCGACGCGCCGCAGCGCATTGCCGATTATTGGGCGTCGGTCGACAAGACATTCAGCGGGATCGACGAGGTGCCGTGGTCGGCAGCCTTCATCTCGTGGAACATAGAGAGCGCCGGCGTGTCGCGCGACCTCTTCTGCCCCGACCAGCGCCACACGATCTACGTCGAACGCATCGTCGAGCGGTTGGCGAAGCCCGGTGCGGTGTTCATTCCGCACGAGCCCGACGCCTACGCACCCAGGGTCGGTGATCTCGTCTGCGCGTCGCGCGAGGGCAGCGGCACGACGCTGCAGAACCTGAATCGGGGGGCAGGACATTGCGACATCGTGGTCGACGTCCAGCCGGGTCATCTCTCCGCAATCGGCGGCAATGTAGGCGACTCCGTTACCCGCAGCGTCTTTCCACTGGACGCGAACGGTATTTTATCGCCCATATCCGGCCGACCAGTCTTCGCGATCATCGAAAACCGGCTGCCCTGAAGGAAGGACAATGTCTTCGCTCTACGACTACATCATCGTCGGTGCCGGCTCGGCCGGTTGCGCTCTCGCCGCGCGACTCGCCTGGGAGCGGCCCAAACTGCGCATCCTGGTTCTGGAGGCCGGCGTTCCCGACAAGTCGTTCATGCTGAAGATGCCTGCCGGTTTTGCTTCGCTGGGCGAGAAGAATCCCTACAACTGGCACTACGAAACGACACCGCAGAAGCACTGCAACGATCGCCGCATGTACTGGCCACGTGGCAAGACGCTGGGCGGTTCCTCGGCGATCAACGCGATGCTCTACGTCCGCGGCCACGCTTCGGACTACGACCATTGGCGCCAGCTTGGCAACGAGGGCTGGTCCTATGAGGACGTACTGCCCTACTTCAAGAAGGCGGAGAACAACGAGCGCGGCGCCGATGACTTCCACGGCACGGGCGGTCCGCTGAACGTCGCCGAACAGGCCGATCCGAGCAAGCTCAACGAGGCTTTCCTCAAGGCCTGCGAGCAGGCCGGACACAGGCGCAATCCGGACTTCAACGGCGCCGAGCAGGAGGGTGTCGGCTTCTACCAGGTGACGCAGAAGAACAAGGAACGCTGGAGCGCGGCCAGCGCCTACCTGCGTCCGGCGGTCGCCAACAGCGGCGCCCATCTCGAGGTGATCACCGGCGCGCTCACCGAGCGCATCATCTTCGACCAGCAGCGTGCCATGGGCGTCCGCTACACGCTGAACGGCCGCGACGAGGTCGCGCGCGTGACCCGCGAGATCATCCTCTGCGGCGGCGCCGTGAATTCTCCGCAACTGATGATGCTGTCGGGTATCGGCCCGGCCGATCATCTGAAGTCGATCGGCATCCGGCCGATCCATGACCTGCCCGGCGTCGGCAGCAATCTGCAGGACCATCTCGACGCCGCGCTGCTGCAGTTCTGCAAGACACGCGATACCTACGACCGTGCCAACAAGCTGGCCTCGCTCTACCAGTATGTCGTCAACAAGAAGGGCCCCGGCACCTCGCCGATCGCCGAGTCGGGAGGCTTCCTGCGGACACGGCCCGGACTGGCCGCGCCGGACATCCAGCTCCATTTCCTGCCGGTACTGGTCATGGATCATGGGCGGACGCGCCTGAACAGGGACGGCTACAGCCTGCACGTCTGCACGCTCAGGCCCGAGAGCCGTGGCACGATCCGGCTGCGCAGCAAGGATCCGAAGGAGCATCCGCTGATCGATGCGAACTATCTCAGCGAGCGCCGCGACCTCGACACGCTCATGGCCGGCGTCAAGATGGGCCGCGACATCCTCGCCCAGTCGGGCCTCGACCCCTACCGTGCCGACGAGCTCGGGCCGGGCGCGGCGGTGAAGACCGACGCCGAGATCGAGCAGTGGATCCGCGCCAAGTGCGAGACGATCTATCATCCGGTGGGCACGTGCAAGATGGGCCCGGTCAGCGATGCCATGGCGGTGGTCGACGACAACCTGCTGGTGCACGGCGTGGAAGGCCTGCGCGTGGTCGATGCGTCGGTGATGCCGACCCTGATCGGTGGCAACACCAACGCGCCCACCATCATGCTCGCCGAGCGCACGGCTGCGATCATGCACGCGGCGGGAATGACGAACTGAGCCGGCGCCGCCGGCTCAGGCGATCGCGATCTTCATGACGAGATCGTTGTAGTCGAAGTCGCTGCCCTGGTTGGTGAGCAGGTCCTCGAAGCCGAACAGGTTCTGGCCGTAGGTCCGGATGTGATCCTTTCCGTCGGCATTTGCGCTGCCGATGCCGAACGTGTTGCCGCTCTCGGTGTAGAGCACCGGCGCGTAGTAGCCGGTGCCCTGCGAGACCACCCAGTCGGTGGACGCGGTGAAATTGCCGCGCCCGCCCGATACGGCGAAGTTGGGATCCCAGTTATCCTGAACGGCCGCCCGGAACGCATCGGTGTTGCCGTAGGCCACGCCGCCCACGCTCCACGCGCCGGTCGTCGCGTTGACGTCGATCTTCACGAAGTGGATCGTATTGAGGTTCCAGGCGCTGCCCGCCACGTCGACCTCGACCGTCGAGCCCTGCGTGAGATAGACCCAGGCCTCATCGTATTGCTGCTGGCTCTGGGCGAGCTGCGCCGCGGCTGACAGCGTGTTGTCCACCGTCGCCGACAGATTCAGCGTCCCGAACGCGCCGCTGACATTGACCGCGAGCGAGCCGCTGCCAGTGACGACCACGCCGGGAAGCGGCTCGATCACATTGTCGGCGGACTGGACCGCGAAGTGGAGCTGCAGGCCGACCGGCAGGTAGACGGATTGCGTGCCCAGCCCCATGACAGTGCCGTTGTCGAAGGCCACTGCGCCGATGCGCGCCAGCACAGACTCTTCGAGCGACGCGCCGACCTGCCCATCGCGGCCGATCAGATCTCCGTTCCCGTCGGTCGCATAGACCAGCAGCATGCCGTTGCGCAGGCTCGAGTTCGCCATCCACAGCGTGATCCAGTTGCCCGCCGCGCCGCCGCTGGTTCCGTCGAGCGCGATGTAGCTGCCGGTACCCTGAAAATCGAAGGTGGGCAGGTCCACCGTGAAATTGAGCGCCGCACTCTGATTGCCGACCTGGACGGTCGTGCCGTTGCCCAGGAACTCCGTCAGCACGGCGCTGTAGGTTCCGTTACTGAATGGGTAGGCGGCCGTGGTCCATTTGCCGTCGATATCTGCCTGCGCGGTAATAGTCTGGCCGTATGGCGTCAGACCGGCGCCGGTCAGGAAGAAAATCTGCGCGGTGTTCAGCGCACCGATCTTGTTGGTGTAGCCGCCGATCACGCCTCCCTAGCCATTCTCGGCATTATAGTCGAGCCATGACTGGTCCGATGCCAACCAGCCGAAGGCGAGGGAGCCGTCCGTCACGTCGCTCATATTTGCGTTGGGCGTCCCGAGTGTCGTCGATCCTCGCCATCGGATGTGAAGGTGGCTTCGATGTCGCTGAAGACCGTGCTTCCGTCGATTTGATAGCCGCGGGTCTGCGTGACGGCGCCGTTGGGATAGGCGATGTCGACCGACATCGGGATTCCGAAGACGTTGACGTCTGTCAGGTTGCCGGCGTCCGCGGAGGCCCCCAGCAGGGAGAGTTCGAAGCTGTCGAATCGAAACTGGTAGGTTTCGGAATTGTTCCAGCTGATGTCCGATTCCTGCTGGATGACGCCATTCACGCCGAAGGTCAGCTCGGCCGGAGAAGCGGGATTGCTGGTGTCATAGCTCTGGATGAGCAGGTAGACCTTGCCGCCATCGAAAGGATTGGGAAGCGCGATCTGCGTCGACGGTGTCGGCGTGCTTCCGACCTGGAGAGCCGTCGCAACGGGAGCGCCGGTATCGGTGATGTAGACGGCCCATATGCCAATCTGGCCGTTCGTCGTGCTCGACAGCGTGGTCTGAAGCTGCTGGCTGAGCGCGATCGTGAGATTGGTCGACATTGTGCGATCCCGTACCGATGAGGGACCGCGATCCTCGTTCAGCGTTTGTGCAAACTCAATCTGTGATTCAGCCGTGTTTCGCTCAGCCGCGCTTCTCCACGACGAGAAGCCACGGCCGGCCCGAGACGTTCATCAGGCGGCCGCGCGAGTCGACGGGGAAGAGGCTCATCGCCACGCTGTCCTTCACGTTGCCGCCGACCGCATGGACGTAGCCGCCGCGCACCTCGGTGACGATGTCGCAATGGGCCGCCGTATTGTCGATGCGGCGCTGCGCGGTGCGCGGGTCGGCGTGGCGCCAGGTCGGACCGGCGGAGCCGGAGCAGACGAGGTCGCCCGGCTTCGGCGAATATTCGTTCGGCGCGTGGAGCACGAACGGCGCGCCGCGCGAGGCGCGCTGGCGATCGTAGAGCGACGACAGGTAGCTGCCGTGGCGGCCCTCGCGGGGAAACTGCGAGGCACCGTAACCCGACTTGAGCATCACCCAGGTGACGAAGGCGCCGGACCAAGGCTTGCCCGAACTGCCGTTCCACTCCGGCCGGCCACACGCCGCCCAGTATTCACCCACACGGCTGGACAGCGGCTCGCTGCGCTCGGTCATGCCATAGCGGTTGGTGTAGCCGTTGGCCTGCCCACCGTAGACGACGGTGGCGCGGCCGAACTTTGTCCATTCCTTCCAGGCCGTGTAGGCGATCTTGTCGCTGGGTGGCCGGTCGTCGGTGCCCGACCCGCCCCCTCCGCATCCGGCCAGGGCGAGCGCCAGGGCGAGGACGAGCGAAAGGATTGCTGGCAGCCGGTAACCGGTCGGGAAACAGGAGGAACAACCGGAAGGCTGCCAGCAAACGCGCAAGCCGACATCGAGGGGGTCAGACTTCATGCGTAACTTACAGTTTTTAAACTAACTTGATGTTATTATTGGCAATTAGATTAGCAGAGGCCGCGCACCATGTCATCTCTTAAGAATCTAGATGAAGTCCGTCGCCTCGAAGGGCTGACCTTCCGTGGCTGGCCGGCCCTGGAGAGCCAGAACGTTCAGGGATGGCATCTGCGTTTCTCGGGTGGCTACACAAAAAGAGCCAATTCTATCAATGCGCTAGAGCTACGACCTTCGACCGATATCGAAACCGTCGAAGCCCCCTTCCGCGAGCGCAAGGCGCGACCGGTCTGGCGCCTGACGCCCTTGGCGCCCGTCGCCATGGCGGATCTGCTGAAGGCACGAGGCTACGAGGCCATCGAGCGCAGCCTGCTTCAGCGCTGCCCGCTGCACGACGGCTTCCGCGCCGACCCCGCCGTCGAGATCGCGGCTAGTCCCGGCTCCGCGTGGCTCGAGGCCTTCGCCACACACAGTCCGGTCAACGCCGAGCATCGCGAGACCATGCGGCGGATGCTGCAATCCATCGCCCAGCCGGTCGGCTTCGCCTTCGTCCGGCATGAGGGCCGGCCCATGGCCATGGCAATCGGTGCGGTCGAGGGCGATCACATGGGTCTGTTTGACGTGCTGGTCATGCCCGAAGCGCGACGCCAGGGGCTGGCGCGGCGCGTCACCGAAAGCCTCTATGCGTGGGCCTGGGCACGCGGCGCGCGCTTCGCCTACCTGCAGGTGGTCGCGACCAATGCCGCGGCGATGCCGCTCTATTCGGCGCAGGGTTTCCGCACGATCTACGAGTACGAGTATCTCGTCCCGCCAACTTCTTGACCCTCCCGCTCCCCGCCTCGCATAGTCGATGCAGGGAGGAACTCCATAAAATGTCGAACTACGTGTGGGAAAAGAGCTATCCGCCGGGCGTGAAGTGGGAACTCGACGTCCCGAAGATGACGATCCACCAGAGCTTCGAGGAAAGCTGCGCCCGGTACGGTGACCGGCCCTTCACCGATTTCCTCGACAAGGTGATGACGTTCCGCGACTACAAGGAGGCCTCGGACCGGGCCGCGGCCGGTTTCCAGAAGCTGGGTGTCAAGCCCGGCGTCAATGTCGGCCTCTACCTGCCCAACACCCCGCACTACCTGATCGCCTTCTTCGGCATCCTGAAGGCCGGCGGAAAGGTCGTGAACTACTCGCCGCTCGACGCCGCCCGCGAACTCGAGTTCAAGATCGGCGATTCGGAGACCGACATCCTGGTGACGCTCGACGTCGCCGCGCTCTATCCGAAGATGGCCGCGATGCGCGGCAAGACGCGGCTCAAGAAGTTGATCGTGGGCTCGATCGCCGATTACCTGCCGTGGCCCAAGAGCTGGCTCTATCCGATCGCCAAGAAGAAGGACCTGTCGGCCTGGCCGCGCGACGACTGGCACATGTCGTTCAAGGACCTGCTGGCGAACGACGGCAAGTTCACGCCCCACAATCCGGCCAGCGACAACCTCTGGGACGAGGTGGCGATCCTCCAGTACACCGGCGGCACGACCGGGCTGCCGAAGGCTGCGATGCTGACGCACGGCTGCGTCATGGCGGCGATGAGCCAGGGGCAGGCCTGGACGACGCCCTACACCAAGCCCGGCACTGAGAAGGTCGTGTGCGTGCTGCCACTGTTCCACATCTACGCCCTGTCGGGAATCATGCTGGGCGCGGTCCGAAACGGCAATCAGCTGATCCTCTATCCGCGGCCCGACATCGACATGATCGTCACCGATCTGGCGAAGAAGAAGCCGACCTTCCTTCCGGGCGTGCCGACGCTCTACACCGCGATCAACAAGCACCCCAAGGCGGAGGGACTCGACCTCAGCTCGCTCAAGATCTGCATGTCGGGCGGCGCCCCCCTGCCCGTCGAAGTCCAGCAGAGCTTCGAGAAGCTGACCGGCGCCACGCTGATCGAAGGCTACGGCCTCACCGAGACCTCGCCGACGGGCGCGATCTGTCCGGTCGACAAGAGCGTGCGCCGGGTCGGCTCGTGCGGCGTGCCGATGCCCGGCACCGTGATCGAGATCCGCGACATGGAGAACGGCGACAAGGTACTTCCGCCCGGCAAGGAGCATGTCGGCGAAGTCTGCATCATCGGTCCCCAGGTCATGAAGGGCTACTGGAAGAAGCCGGAGGAGACGGAGAAGGTGCTGTTCCGCCATCCGTCGAGCAACTGGATGGGCCTGCGCACCGGCGACATGGGCTACATGGATGCCGACGGCTGGCTCTACCTGGTCGACCGTTCGAAGGACCTGATCATCTCCTCGGGCTACAACGTCTATCCGCGCATGATCGAGGAGGCCGTCTACGAGCATCCGGCGGTTGACGAGGTGATCGTGATCGGCATCCCCGATCCCTATCGCCAGGAAGCGCCCAAGGTCTTCGTCAAGCTGAAGCCCGGCGCCTCGCTCACCTTCGAGGAGCTGAAGAAGCACCTCGACGGCAAGATCGGCAAGCACGAGATGCCGGTCGCCCTCGAGATCCGGCCCGAGCTGCCCAAGACCCCGGTCGGCAAGCTCTCCAAGAAGGAACTCAAGGAAGAAGAGCGGGCCAAGGCGCAGTCGAAGGCGGCGTGATCTCCTCTCATGTTCCTCTCCCCCTTGGGGGAGAGGTAAGGTGAGGCGGTGATGCGGCGTATGACCCACCTCACCTCCCCCACGCTGACGCGCGGGTCCCCTTCCTCTCCCCCCGCTCTCGCGGGCGGAGAGGACTTGTTCAGACGGGGCTTCCTGCTCGGCGGCGCCGGCCTCGCGCTGACGGGCTGTTTCGACCGGCCGTGCCATGAGCGCAATCCGGCGCAGAAGGCGTTCCTCGACGGACTGCAGGAACTCGCCAAGCCGGCGCTGGCCTCGAACAACCCGCTGCGGGTCGAGGAAGCGGCCCGTCAGAGCATCGCCCTGGCCGGCAAGGTCGGGGCCTTCAGCGACTGGTGCGGCACGCTCACGAAGATCGAGGGCAATGCCCAGACTGTGGCCGTCACCTTCGACATCGGCCGGCAGGTTTCGCTCTACGCGTTCAACGACTGGGCACTGGCCTTCGCCGGCACGGTGACCGACTTTTTCTCCACACGATCGCGTGCCGCGCCGCCCCCGGGTCTTTCCGAACAGGCCGTTGCGGCGCTAAAAACCCTGCGGCTTGGCGAACGGGTGACGATCTCCGGGCGGATGGGCGAGATCGCGGGCTCCGGCGTGTTCGATCTC
The DNA here is from genome assembly GCA_017990895.1 of Reyranella sp. GTDB lineage: Bacteria > Pseudomonadota > Alphaproteobacteria > Reyranellales > Reyranellaceae > Reyranella. Next base: position 4,483 of record JAGNNA010000042.1, on the reverse strand, counting down.
TCCCGCCTGTTCGGCAAGACCGCCACCGATCATCGCCAGTTCCTGCAGACGCCACGCTTCGTGGCGCGCATCGAGGCCGTCCAGGCTTCGAAGAAGTAGAAAGGATTCCGAGGTGCCGTCTTTCACGTACGACTTCCCCTACTCCACCAAGAAGCTGCCGGTATTCGCCGAGAACGTCGTCGCCTCGTCTCAGCAACTCGCCTCCACCGCCGGCCTGCGCATGCTGGCCAAGGGCGGCAATGCGGTCGATGCGGCGATCGCGAGCGCCGCCGCCATCACCGTGGTCGAGCCCACGATGAACGGCATCGGCGCTGACGCCTTCTGCATCCTGTGGGACGGCAAGCAGCTGGTCGGCCTCAACGCGCACGGCCATTCGCCGGCACTGATGACGCCGGACAAATATGCCGGCCTCGACAAGATGCCCCATGTCGGCTGGGGCTGCGTGACCACCCCGGGCGCGGTGTCGCTCTGGATGGAACTGCACAAGCGCTACGGCAAGCTGCCCTTCGCAGACCTGTTCGAGCCGGCAATCAAGTACGCGCATGACGGGTTCCGCGTCTCCTACATGGTCGCGCATCAGTGGCACCGGGCGATCGACCGGCTCAAGGGACAGGAGAGCTGGGTCAAGGCGTTCCTGCCCAACGGCCGTGCGCCGCAGCCGGGCGAGCTCTGGAAGTTCCCCGACCAGGCGAAGACGCTCACCAAGATCGCCGAGAGCAAGGGCGAGGCCTTCTATCGCGGCGAACTGGCCGAGATGATGGACAAGTACGCCCGCGAGACCGGTGGTGCGCTGCGCAAGGAGGATCTCGCGGCCCACAAGCCTGACTGGGTCGATCCGATCGGCCTCGCCTATCGCGGCACGACGCTGCACGAGATCCCGCCGTCGGGCCAGGGCATCGCGGCCTGCATGGCGCTGGGCATCCTCGAGAACTTCGAGCTGGCCGGCCGCGACCCGGACGGGCCCGAGGTCGCGCATCTGCGCATCGAGGCGATGAAGCTCGCCTTCGCCGACATCTACCGCTACGTCGCCGACCCGCGCTTCATGGAAGTGACGCCGGCCCAGATGCTCGACAAGGGCTACCTGAAGAGCCGCGCCAAGCTGATCGACCCAAAGAAGGCCAAGGACTTCGGACCGGGCACGCCCAAGGACGGCGGCACGATCTATCTCGGCACCGCCGATGCCTCGGGCATGATGGTGTCGCTGATCCAGTCCAACTACACCGGCTTCGGCTCCGGCGTCGTGGTGCCGGGCACCGGCATTGCGCTGCAGAATCGCGGCACCGGCTTCGTCACGACCAAGGGGCATCCCAACGAGGTCGGCCCGAACAAGCGGCCCTTCCACACGATCATCCCGGCCTTCATCACCAAGGACGGCAAGCCCGTGGCGACCTTCGGACTGATGGGCGGCGCGATGCAGCCGCAGGGCCACATGCAGGTCTTCTCGCGCATCGTCGACTATGGCCAGAACCCGCAGGCGGCGATCGACGCCCCGCGCTGGCGCGTGCACGAGACCGACGGCACGGTCTGGACGGAAGAGCACATGCCGCAGGGCACGCTCGAGGGTCTGGAGAGCCGCGGCCATCGCCTGACGCGCACGAAGATGCCGAGCTTCGATTTCGGATCCAGCCAGATCATCTGGCGCTTCCCCGACGGCGGCCCCTACTTGGGAGCCTCCGAGAGCCGCCGCGACGGCGCTGCGGTCGGGTTCTAGCGTCCAGCCGTCCTCATATGTCCTCTCCGCCACGCAGTGGGGGAGAGGAAGAGACCCATTGCGAAGCAATGGGTAGGTGAGGTGGTCATGGGCCGAACCAGTGGTCTGGCCGCCGCACCCAGTATGACCCACCTCTCCTAGCCTCTCCCCCCGCTGCCGCGGGCGGAGAGGAACATGAAGCGCGAAAGTTGGCACGCTTGTTGCTTTCCAAGGAGACAGCTTGGGAGGCTTATTCATGATCAATCGTCGTCGTCTGCTGGCCGGGGCCAGCCTTGCTGCCATGGGAACCCTGGCGGCGCCCTCCATCCTGCGCGCGCAAGGCGGGCAGACGGTCAAGATGGGCGCCCTGCGCCTCGTCCATTCGATGCCGCCGCACTTCTACGAGAAGTTCGCGCCTCCCGGCCTGAAGATCGAGATCATCACCTTCGACAGCCCGACCGACTGCAAGAACGCCGTCGTCACCAAGTCGGTCGACCTCGGCACGTTTGGCATCGCTGCCGGCATTCTGGGCGCCGCCGCCGGCGAGCCCGTGGTCGTCGTGGGCGCGATGTCGAACCGCGGCATGGGCGTGATCTCCAAGGCCGGCTCCGATGTGAAGTCGATCAAGGACCTCAAGGGCAAGAAGGTCGGCATCTGGCCGGGCTCGACCCAGGAAGTGTTCATCCTCGAGCGCATGCGCATGGAGGGCCTCACGCTGAAGGACATCACGTCGGTCCGCGTCCCGTTCGGCGAGATGCCGGCGATGCTCGCGCGCGGCGACATCGATGCCTATGTCGGCGCCGAGCCGGGCCCTGCCCTGTCGATCACGTCCGGCGTCGGCCAGCTGGTCGAGTATCCCTATGCCACGGCCATGGGCGGCCTCAACATGATCATCGGCACCAACGAGGAAACCGTCGCCAAGAACCCGGACATGATCCGGACCATGCTGAAGACCCACCGCCAGGCCGTCGAGTTCATGTCGGCCAACAAGCCGGCCGTGGTCGAGATGACGGTGCAGAAGCTCGGTGCCAACCGGGCGGCGGTCGAGCAGGCGCTCGGCGCCGACAACGTCGAATACGTCTGGAAGCTCGACGACAAGGTGCAAGGCCAGGCCAAGACCTACGCCCAGCATATGCTCGAGCTGAAGCAGATTCGGGCGTTGCCGAAGTTCGACACCTTCCTCAATCCCAAGTTCTCGAACGAGATCGCCAGCTAGAACTAAGCGCGAGCAACGGAGCGCATCATGGCGATCGCCGACACAGGACCGATTCCGGCGGCGGCTCCGGCCGCCGTCGTCACTCGCGCGGCTACGCGCACGACATGGGCACGCCTCAAGCCGACGGTGCTCGCGCTGATCGTGCCGCTGCTGCTGCTCGCCTTCTGGCAGGTCGCGACCACCCAGCAATGGACGCGGCTCATTCCGACGCCCTACGCGGTCGGGGAGTACATGGTCGACTTCGCGGTGGGCGGCATCTACGACGATGCCTATTCCGCGACGCTGACCACTCATCTGCTCGCCTCGATGAGCCGCGTCTATGGCGGCTTCGCGTTGGCCGCCCTCTTCGCGCTACCGATCGGCATCCTGATCGGCCGGGTGCCGACCGCGCGCATGCTGCTCGATCCGTTCCTGCAGGTGATGCGGCCGATCCCGGTCACGGCCTGGCTGCCGCTGTCGATGATCCTGTTCGGGCTCGGCGCCAAGTCCGCCTTCGCCCTGGTTTGCCTCGGCGCCTTCTATCCGATCCTGCTCAACACGATCTTCGGCGTGCGCTCGGTCGATCCCAAGCTGTTCGAGGCCGCCTCGATGCTGGGCTGCCGCGGCAATGCCCAGTTCTACAAGGTGGTGCTGCCAGCCGCGACGCCGTCGATCTTCACCGGCCTGCGGCTCGGCCTCGGCCTCGCCTGGTTCGTCATCGTCGTCGGCGAGATGACCGGCGTGCCGCAGGGGTTGGGCGCCGTGATCATGGACGGCCGCACCCTGTCGCGCACCGAGCTCGTGATCTGCGGCATGATCGTGATCGGCCTCGCGGGCTACCTGTCCGACCGCGTCGTGGTGGCGCTCGGCAACTACCTCCTGCGCTGGAGTCCCAACCATCATGGCTGAGTCCGCGACACCCATCGTCGAGATCAAGGGCGTGTCCAAGGTCTTCCGGCTGCAGGACCAGACGATCCACGCCCTCTCCGACGCCAACCTCTCGATCAACAAGGGCGAGTTCATCTGCCTGATCGGCGCCTCGGGCTGCGGCAAGTCCACCCTGCTGCGCATCATGGCGGGCTTCGACCAACCCTCGTCGGGAGAGGCCTTGATGTGGGGCCGGCCGATCGCCGGTCCCGACCCGTCGCGCGGCATGGTCTTCCAGGACTATGCGCTGTTTCCGTGGCTGAGCGTGCGCGCCAATATCGGCTTCGGCCCGGCGTCGCGCGGCCTGGGCACTGCCGAGGTCAAGCAGATCGTCGACAAGTTCATCGACCTCGTCGGCCTCGCCAAGTTCGCCAACGCCTATCCGCATCAGCTCTCCGGCGGCATGAAGCAGCGCGTGGCGATCGCCCGCGTACTGGCCAACGATGCCGAACTCGTGCTGATGGACGAGCCATTCGGCGCCCTCGACGCGATGACTCGCGAACGCCTGCAGGACGAGCTGCTGGACATCTGGGAGCGCACGAAGCTCACGGTCGTGTTCGTGACCCACGCCGTCGAGGAAGCGATCCTCCTGGCCAACCGCGTGGTCGTCATGACACCAGGCCCCGGCCGCATCGAGAGCGACAATGCGCTCGATCTGGTCCGCCCGCGCG
>JAGNNA010000041.1 GCA_017990895.1 Reyranella sp. | reverse complement strand
CCGGCCAGCCGGCCAAGCCGCCGGCTGCCCCTGCCGCCAAGCCGCCGGCCGCCGCCGCGCCGGCCACCGTCAAGGACCCTGTCGTCGCCATCGTGAACGGCCAGCAGATCCGTCAGTCGGAGCTTGAGATCGCGCAGCAGTCGCTGCCGCAGCAGTATCGCTCGATGCCGCTGCAGGCGGTGTTCCCGGCGCTGCTGGAGCGCATCATCGACAGCAAACTCGTGGTCCAGGAAGGCAAGAAGACCAAGACCAACGAGGATCCGGCCTTCAAGAAGCGCATGGCCTTCGTCGAGGAGCAGGTCCTGCAGGACTTCTGGATCCAGCGCGAGATCTCACGCCTCGTCACACTGGAGAAGATCCAGGCGAAGTATCAGGAGCGGCTGAAGTCGATGCCGCCGGAAGAAGAGGTGCATGCGCGCCACATCCTGGTCGCCACCGAGGACGAGGCCAAGGCGATCATCGCCGATCTGAAGAAGGGCACGCCGTTCGACAAGATCGCCAAGGAGAAGTCGACCGACAAGGCGTCGGGCGCCGAGGGCGGCGATCTCGGCTGGTTCAAGAAGTCCGACATGGTGAAGGAATTCGCCGATGCGGCCTTCGACCTGAAGAAGGGTCAGACCTCCGAGACCCCGACCAAGACGCAGTTCGGCTACCACGTCATCAAGATCGACGATCGTCGCACGGCGCCGCCGCCGGCGCTCGAGGAACTCTCCGATCAGATCCGCGAGGAGCTGGCGCGCGAGGCCGTCACGGCCCAGCTCGACAAGATCCGCGCCGGCTCGAAGATCGAGAAGTTCAACATGGACGGGACCAAGGTCGAGGCGGCTCCGGCTGCCCCGGCCGCTCCCGCCACGGCCCCGGCCAAGCCCGCAGCTCCGGCCCAGCCGCCGAAGTAAGGACCGGGCCGCAAGTAGAACTCACCTTTTGGGGCGTTTCTGGTGTAGGCTCCGCCGCCGGCCGGCCGCATGTCTGTGGCCGTGCCTGAGGGGAGAACCATGTCCGCCAAGCACGCTGTATCGCCGCTCGCACCCAAGTCGATTCCGACGCTGCCCCGCATCGCGGGTGTGAAGCTGGGTGTCGCGCGTTCCGGCGTGCGCTACACGGACCGTGACGACGTCCTGCTGGCGGTGGTGCCGGCCGGGGCCACCATCGCCGGTGTCCTGACCAAGTCCAAGACCTGCTCGGCGCCCGTCGACTGGTGCCGCAAGAACCTGGCTCGCGGCAAGGTTCGTGCGATCGTGGTCAACGCCGGCAACGCCAACGCCTTCACCGGCAAGCTGGGCGACAAGGCGGTCGAGGAATCGACCCGCGCCATCGCCCAGGCCCTGGGTTGCCCGCGCAACGAGGTCTTCATGGCCTCGACCGGGGTGATCGGCCAGCCCCTCGAGTGGGAGAAGATCGCCGCCGTCGTGCCGACCCTGATCAAGTCGGGCAAGGAGGACGCCTGGTCGGCCGCCGCGGCCGCCATCATGACCACCGACACCTTCCCCAAGCTCGCCACGCGCCAGGCCAAGATCGGCGAGCGCACGGTGACGGTGAATGCCTTCCTGAAGGGCTCCGGGATGATCGCGCCGGACATGGCGACCATGCTGGGTTTCGCCTTCACCGACGCCAAGATTCCCGGCGCGGTCCTGCAGAAGCTTCTGTCGGACGCGGCCGACAAGTCCCTGAACTGCGTTACCGTCGATGGCGACACCTCGACCAGCGACACGTTCCTGATGGTCGCCACGGGGGCGGCGCGCCACGCGCCGATCGAGGAGGCCGACGACCCCGTGCTGGTCGATTTCAAGCGGGCCCTCGACGAGGTGATGGTCGAACTGGCGCAGCTGCTCGCACGCGACGGCGAGGGCGCCACCAAGTTCGTGACCATCAACGTGGGCGGCGCCTCATCGAACGGTGCCGCGCGCAAGATCGGCCTGGCGGTCGCCAACTCGCCGCTGGTCAAGACCGCGATCGCCGGCGAGGACGCCAACTGGGGCCGCATCGTCATGGCGGTCGGCAAGTCGGGCGAGCGCGCGGATCGCGACAAGCTGCGCATCTCGATCGGCGGCGTGCGCATCACCGACCAAGGCCAGGTCGTGCCGAACTACGACGAGGCGCCGGTCGCCCAGCACATCAAGGGCTCCGACGTGGTGATCGACATCGACCTCGGCATCGGTCGCGGTCGCGCCACCGTCTGGACCTGCGATCTCACGCACGGCTACATCGACATCAACGGCAGCTACCGCTCCTGATGGGCGGCTTCGACGACGAGTGCCCGGGCGGACCGCCGCCGCTCGGCGAGCGGCCGCTCGTGCTGGTGGCGGCCGTTGCCCTGGTCGATGTCGACAGCCGCGTCCTCATTGCCCAACGCCCGGCCGGCAAGTCGATGGCCGGGCTCTGGGAATTTCCCGGCGGCAAGGTCGAGCCCGGCGAGACGCCGGAGCAGGCACTGGTGCGCGAGCTGCACGAGGAGTTGGGCATCGAGACGGCGACGAGCTGCCTGGCGCCGATCGCGTTTGCCAGCCATGGCTACGAGAAGTTCCACCTGCTGATGCCGGTCTTCGCCTGCCGCAAATGGCACGGCACGCCGCAGGCGCGCGAGGGCCAAGCCCTCAAGTGGGTCGCACCCATGGAACTCACGCGATATCCAATGCCACCCGCCGACCTGCCGCTGGTCGGTCTGCTGCGGGACCTGCTTTAGGTCGACACCGCCCGCAGCGCCGTTCCCTCGCGCCAGCCCAGCAGGTCGCGAAAGATCAGCGCCTGCGCAGTCGCGGCCACTGCGGTGCCGGCATAGGAAACCAGGATCGCCGCAGTCCAGGTGATCACGGCCGCCGATTCGCCGGCGCCCAGCACACCGCGAACCAGGCTGAGCACGACCAGGGTCGCCACGGTGGTGGCGAGCGCGCTCGTGAAGAAGATCAGGAACAGCACGCCGATGATCGTCCAGGCGTTGCCTCGGCTGTAGGTCCAGGACAGCCGCGGCGAGAAGGGTTCGTCGACCGAGGTCGCCGCGAGCCCATAGCTGACGCGCAGCGCCAGGATGATCGATACGGTGAAGCCCGCACCGATGGGGGCGGCCAGCGCCTGGCGTCGTGCGACCTCCGGGTCGACGGCGGCGCCGGAGGCCAGCATCTCCGGATCGATCGAACCTAAGGTCAGCACGAAGGCCGCGAGCAGCACGAAGGTCAAGCCGCCGATCTTGATGAGATGGAGCAGGAACGCGGTCTCGCGCGGCGACCAGCCGAGCCCGGGCAATCGGCCGACACGGTTGGGTCCGAGCAGCACGACGCGCTGCCAGGCGACCATGAACATCACCGTCGGAATCATGTCGGCGGCCTTTTCGATCAGCATCGGCATCAGCGAGTCGCGGGGCATCGCCGATCCCAGCAGCCGGATCACGAGCGACGCGATCCAGGGAATGGTGACGAGATGGAAGAACAGGCCGAAATTGGCGACGACGAAGCCGAAGCTCTGGGCCACCAGGCCGCCGAACGAGAGTTTCACAGCAGGCACGATCTAGCTCCGCTCCACTTTTTCGCCGGCACTCAGTTCCGAAGTCCCCAGCGCGTCTGCCAGCCGCTGCACGGCGCTGCCGGGCTTGAGGGCCCTGGGCTGGGAGGCGTCTGGCGACCAGCCGTGCAGGAACAGGACCTCGAAGCTCGCGCATACGCGGCCATTGGGTCGCGCGAACCGCTCGGCGTAGAGTTCGGCGGCGCGCAGCAACACGGCGCGCCCGGTCATGCCGCGACGCCGGCCGACCACGAGGTTGCTCTCACCCATGGCGCGGAGATCGCGCATCAGCGCGAGCGCGCTCTCATACTCGACCTCGATCGTCTCGCTGTCGGCCACCGGCAGGGCGAAGCCCGCTCGCTGCAGCAGGCCCGCCGCGTCGCGCAGGTCGGCGAAGGGCGACACGCGCGGGCTCAAGCCGCCGTCGATCTCGCTCTCGGCCGCCGTCAGCGCCTGGCGCAGCTGCCACAGGGTGGCGCCGCCCAGCAGGGCGCCGAGGAACAGCCCATCGGGCTTCAGGATGCGCGCGATCTGGATCAGGGTGCCCGGAAGGTCGTTCACCCAGTGGAGGTCCATCGCGCTCAGCACCAGGTCGAACCGGCCGGCCGCGAAGGGCAGGAACTCCTCGTCGGCGACGACGGCCGGTCCTCGCGCGCGAGCTGCGAAGCCGCGGCCGACATCGGCGCGCATCAACTGCCCGACGATCGAACAACCGCCCAATGCGTTCGCCACCTCGTCGCCGTGGCTGCCGAGATCGAGGGCGAGCGGAAAGGTACGGCGCACGTCGCCCAGTCGGTCGACGAGCCGGTCGGCGATCTCGCGCTTGAGGAAATCATGACGTTCCCAATCGCGGGCGGCACGCTCGCGGCGCTGGCGCAGGACGGTGCGGTCGAACACCAGCAAGGGATCGGGGCTCGTCACAATGGCTATGTAGGGAAAAAGCACGGCGACGGGTAGGGGAACGCCATTCTGTGGGCGCATTTGCCCACGCCAATCTGCCGCATGCGACTGGGAGCCGTGAAGGAAGCCGTTGCGGGAGCCGGCCGGGCCGTGCTGGACGCCGTGTTGCCGCCGCTTTGTCTCGGCTGCAACGAGATCGTCAGCGCGCCGGGATCGCTGTGCGCGCGCTGCTGGCAGGGTTTTTCCTTCGTTTCCGCGCCGCACTGCGCCTGTTGCGGCACGCCGTTCGCGGAGGATCTGGGTCCCGAGGCGCTCTGTGCCGGCTGCCTGGTGCGTCGCCCGCGCTACCATCGTGCCCGTGCTGCACTTGTTTATGATGATCAGAGCCGCCGGCTCGTCCTGCCGTTCAAGCATGGGGACCGCACGGAAATCGCGCGGGCCTGCGGCGGCTGGATGGCGCGGGCAGGTGCCGATCTTCTCGCATCGGCCGACCTCGTGGCGCCGGTGCCGCTTCATTGGCGGCGGCTCTTCGTGCGCCGCTACAATCAGGCGCAGCTTCTGGCGCGTATCATCGTGCGGACGGCGGCGCGCGGCCGGGATTTGCGGCTGGCGCCCGACCTGTTGCGACGGCAGCGCTGGACCGGGTCGCAAGCCGGCCTCAAGGCGCAGGAACGGCGGCGCAACGTGCGCGAAGCCTTCGACATTCACCCGAAATGGCGCCCGATGGTGGCGGGCAAGTCCATCCTTCTGGTCGATGACGTGCTGACGACGGGAGCGACGGTCGAGGCCTGCGCCCGCGCCTTGCAACGCGCCGATGCCCGGCGGGTTGACGTCCTGACACTGGCGCGGGTCGTCCGGCCGGCGTTATAGTTTCGCCAAAGAGGTTCACCCATGGCCAAGATCGAGATCTACACCACACCGTTCTGCGGCTACTGCGCGCGGGCCAAGAGCCTGCTCGACAGCAAGGGCGCCGAGTACGAAGAGACCGATGTGATGATGGACGACAAGAAGCGCGCCGAGATGCGCACGCGCGCCAATCGCACCACGGTGCCGCAGATCTTCATCAACGGGCAGCATGTCGGCGGCTCCGACGATCTCGCCGCCCTCGAACAGGCGGGCAAGCTCGATGCGCTGCTCGCGCAGCCGGGCTGAGGGCTTCCATCATGACTGCGTTCAAGGCCGGCCTGATCCAGACCAACGTCAGCAACGACATGGCCGAGAACGTGGCCTCGCTGCGCGAGCAGGCCAGGCTCGCGCGCGACGCCGGCGCCGACTTCATCATGACGCCGGAGAACACCGGCCTGATCGGCGCCAACCGCACCGAGACGCTGGCCAAGGCGCAGATCGAGGAAGAGCACGCGATGCTCGCGGCCTGCCGCGCCACCGCGCGCGACACCGGAGCGTGGTTCCTGCTGGGCTCGATCCATGTGCGCGTGCCGGGAGAGGAGCAGATCCGCAACCGCTCCTACCTGATCGATTCGTCGGGCGGCATCGTCGCGAGCTACGACAAGATCCATATGTTCGACGTCCAGCTCGCGGGCGGCGAAAGCTATCGTGAGTCTTCCACGTTCAAGCCGGGCGAGAGGGCCGTGCTGGCTGAGACGCCGTGGGGCGTGCTCGGCATGACGATCTGTTACGACCTGCGCTTCCCCTATCTCTATCGCGAGCTGGCGCATGCCGGCGCCACCATGCTGGCGATCCCGTCTTCGTTCACGGTGCCGACCGGCCAGGCGCACTGGCACACGCTGATGCGCGCCCGCGCCATCGAGACCGGCTGCTTCGTTTTCGCGCCGGCCCAGGTCGGGACCCACAAGGGCTCCAACCGCAAGACCTATGGCCATTCGATCGCCGTTGCGCCCTGGGGCGAGGTGCTCGCGGACGCCGGCAGTGAAAAGGCGGGCTTCGTCATTGCCGACGTCGACATGGCGAAGATCGAGGAGGCGCGGAAGATGGTCCCGTCGCTGACCCACGACCGCAAGTACGCGGCGCCGACGCTGCACAAGGCGGCGGTCGCGAAGGCGGCGGAGTAGCCCTCGGTCGCCCCTGCGGTCGGTCGGTCGTCCTGAGCGCCGCGAAGGACCTCACGGAACGGCCAGGATGCTGGTTGACGAGCGCAGGATCCTTCGCTGCGACTCGCTGCTATCGGCGCTTAGACCTTATCGTTCTCCATACGAAACGCTTGCGCCACCTCATGGGAGAATTGGGGCTCCCCCGGCTCGACCGCCCTGTCGAATCGCGCCACTCTCGCTAACCCACCGTGGAGCGTCCGATGTCATCTCCCAGCCTGGTGATTCGAAACGGTACGATCGTGGATGGATCGGGCGGCGATCCCTACGAGGCCGACCTCTCCGTTGAGAGTGGACGGATTGCTGCCATCGGCAGGAATCTCCCAAAAGGTGCAGAGGAGATCGACGCGCGCGGCAAACTGGTGACGCCGGGCTTCGTCGACGTTCACACCCATTACGATGCGCAGGTGACCTGGAGCGAGCGGCTGTCGCCGTCATCATGGAACGGGGCAACGACCGTCGTGCTCGGCAATTGCGGGGTCGGCTTCGCGCCCTGCCACGAAGACCAGCACGCCATGCTGATCAACCTGATGGAGGGTGTGGAGGACATTCCCGAGGTCGTGTTGTCGGAAGGCCTGCCGTGGAACTGGCACAGCTTCCCGGATTTCATGGATGCCATCGCCGCCCGTTCCTACGACGCCGACGTCGCGACCCAGGTGCCGCACGCGGCGTTGCGCGTTTACGTGATGGGCCAGCGCGGCGCCGACCGCGAGCCCGCGACCGAGCAGGACTGCCAGCGGATGGCCGAGCTCACCATCGAAGGCCTGCGCGCCGGCGCGCTGGGGTTCTCGACCTCGCGGACGCTCAATCACAAGTCGGCCGACGGCAAGCACATCCCGACCCTGCGCGCCGAGGAAGCGGAACTGACGGCAATCGCCCGGGCAATGCGCCAGGCCGATGCCGGCTGGCTGCAGATCGTGTCGGATTTCCAGGAAGGCGAGGTCGCCCTGTTCCGTCGTCTGGCGAAGGAGTCCGGTCGTCCGGTCACGATCACCTTGCTGCAATCCAGCGTCCGACCCAATGGCTGGCGCGAGACGATGGCGGAGATCGACGAGGCCAACCGCGAGGGATTGCGCATCACCGCCCAGGTTCGCACGCGGCCGACCTCCGTGCTGCTGGGCATCGAGCTGTCGCAGACGCCGTTCACAGGGCGGCCGAGTGCCGATCGTGCCGGACGCCTGCCGTTCCCCGAGCGTCTCGCTGAGTGGCGCACGCCCGAATTCCGGGCGCGCGTGCTCGCCGAATCCTTCGAAGGCGACCGGCAGAGGCGGCTGGTCGATCGCTGGGACCGTATGTTCCCCTTGGGCGATCCGCCGGACTACGAGCCGACGGCCGATCAGAGCATCGCGGCCATTGCCGCGCGGCAGGGTCGTCCGCCCGCCGAGGTCGTGTACGACCTGCTGCTCGAACGCGACGGCAAGCAGATCATCTATCTGCCGGTCACGAACTTCGTCGCCGGCAATCTCGACGTGGTGCGAGAGATGATCGACCGGCCCAACACCTTGCTGGGCCTCGGCGACGGCGGCGCCCATGTCGGTGTTATGTGCGACGCGACGGCCACCAGCTACACGCTGACCCACTGGACGCGCGACCGTGCACGCGGTGGCCTGTTGCCGGTTTCGTGGGCGATCAAGCGGCTGACGGCCGACAATGCCATCGAGGTCGGCCTTTGCGACCGCGGCCTGTTGAAGGTCGGTCTGAAAGCCGACATCAACGTCATCGACTACAACAATATGCGACTGCGCCGGCCCGAAATCGTCTACGACCTGCCGGCTGGCGGCAAACGCCTCATCCAGCGGACCGACGGCTTCGATGCGACCATCGTCTCGGGCGCCGTCGTCTACCGCCACGGCGAAGCGACCGGCGCCTTGCCTGGCCGGCTGGTGCGTGGAGCCCGAGGCGCCTGAGCCGCCAGCCGTTACAGAAAGCGGGCGGCGATCCTCTGCACCATCGCCATCTTGGGCTGGCTGATCATGCGCGCTTCGTAGGCGGTCACCGAGAAGCGTCCGCGCACGAGGTCGAGCAACTCGCCGTCCTTCAGCAGGAAGTCGGGCCGGCTCGGCCTGCCGAAGCGCTCGTTGCCCTCCATGAAGGTCTCGTAGAGCAGGATGCCGCCGGGCTGCAGGGCGGCGAAGAGCGCCGGGAACAGCGGCCGGTGCAAGTAATTGGTGACGACGATCGCTCCGAAGCGGCGATCGGCCAGCGGCCAGGGCGAGCCATCTTCGAGATCGGCGGCGATCGGCTCGACCGTGTCGGATGCGGTGAGGGCGCTCACGTCGCGATCGACCGCGGTGACGCGGTGACCGCGGCCGGCGAAGAAGGCGGTGTGACGCCCGTTTCCCGCGGCGACGTCGAGGATGGTGGCGCCAGGTGGCACCAGGCCGGCCCAGGTGGCGATCCAGGAGGAGGGGGTCATGTCCTGCGCGCTCCCGTTCCCTTCAGGTTCAGCAGATTGCCCGAGAGGATCAGCGCTGCGCCGAGGATCGTAAGCGTGTCCAGCCGCTCGCCGTAGAGCAACCAGCCTGCGAGTGCGGCCAGGGGCACGCGCAGGAAGTCCATCGGCACGACCACGGTGGCATCGGCGTGCAGCATGGCGCGGGTCAGGCAGTAGTGGGAGAAGGTGCCGCAGAACGCGATGACGATGATCCACGCCCAGACATAGGCAGAGGGCCAGCGCCACACATCGACCGCCGGCACGAGGCCGATGATCGACTGGATGAGCAGCATCCAGAACAGGATGGTGACGACGCTGTCGGTGCGGGTGAGCGACTTCACCATGGTCACCGAGATGGCGAAGCCGACCGCGGCGGCCAGCGCGATGATCTGCCCGGGCACGATCTCACTGGTCCCCGGCCGCACTATGATGACGACGCCCACGATCCCCAGCGCCACGGCGAGATTCTTCCACAGTCCCATGCGCTCGCCGAGGAACGCGACCGCGAGGATCGCCGTCCAGATCGGCATCGTGAACTCGATCGAGATGACCTGGGCCAGCGGAATCAGTGTGAGCGCCTTGAACCAGGCGAACTGCGCCCCGTAATGGGCGATGTTGCGGCCGACCTGCTGCCATGGCCGGGCCGCCTTCAGCTTTCCGAAGCCACCCGCCAGGTGGATCAGCGGATAGAGCATGGCGAGGCCGATGACCGACCGCATCTCCATGATCTGGAAGACGTCGAGTTCGCGCGTCGTTTCGCGGCCGGCGATCGCCATGACCAGCATGGCCGTCAGCCAGCCGGCCATCCAGAAGGCAGCCTTGAGAGGTGACGGTTGCGGGGACATTGACGGCTTGGGCGGGTGGGAAGCGGGGACGGGGCGCGACAATCGGGCCTTGCGTCGGGCCCGACAAGCCACCATTTTTCCGTCTGTCATGATTTTGTATCGCTTGCGCTGCGCCAAAGGCCACGAGTTCGACAGCTGGTTCAAGGACAGCAAGACCTATGAACGTCAGGAGAAGAGATCCCTGGTCGGCTGCGCCGTGTGCGGCACGGACAAGGTCGAGCGCGCCCTGATGGCGCCCCGCATCGGCAAGAACGGCAAGGACGCCGCGCTGCCCGCGCCCGTCGAGGCGCCGGCAGCCGAAGCGTCCGCGGCACCCTCACCCGAGCAGCAGCAGATTGCCGCCCTCGCTCGACACATGCCGAAGGAGCTGCGGGAAGCCCTGCTCGCGGTCCGGGCGGAGGTCGAGAAGAACTGCGAGCATGTCGGCGACAAGTTCGCCGACGAGGCCCGCAAGATTCACTATGGCGAGAGCGACAAGCGCGGAATCTACGGCGAGACCAGCGAGGAAGAGGCTGAGGCTCTGGCCGAGGAAGGCATCGAGTTCGGCCGCCTTCCCTGGATTCCGCGCGGCAACTGATCGATTGGCGGGCCACTATTTCGGCCCGGCCACCCCATACAACATGTAGTTCACGTCGAGGTCGTTGTTGTTCAGCGACCACTTGCGGCTGAGCGGGGCATAGACCACACCGACGATCTCCTGCGGCTCGATGCCGCCCGCCCGCAGGCCGCGGGCGACCTCCGACGGCTTGAGGAATTTCTTCCAATCGTGGGTGCCGCGAGGCAGCCAGCCCAGTACGTATTCCGCCCCCGCGATCGCCAGCGCCCAGGCCTTGGCGGTGCGATTGAGGGTCGACAGGAAGAGCAGCCCACCCGGCTTCACCATGCGGCCGCAGGATCGCAGGAACAGGTCGACGTCGGCCACATGCTCCACGATCTCGAGGGCCAGCACGACGTCGAACTGCGCGCCGCTTTCGGCCAGGGTCTCGGCGGTGCCCTGACGGTAGTCGATGGAGAGATCCTGTCGCGCGGCGTGGACGGAGGCCGTCGCGATGTTGCGGGCCGAGGCATCGACGCCCGTGACCGACGCGCCGAGCCGGGTCATCGGCTCGCTGAGCAGACCGCCGCCGCAGCCGATGTCGAGCAACGACAGGCCCTTCAGCGGTTCGCCGTTCAGGGCGTCGCGCTGCCAATGGGCAGCCACCCGGTCGCGAATATAGGCGATCCGCACCGGATTCAGCCGGTGGAGGGGCGCGAACTTGCCGGTGGGATCCCACCATTCGTCCGCGATTCGGGAAAAGCGCTCGATTTCGGCGGGATCGACCGTCCCGTCAGTGGGGATATGCGCGGTTTCGACCATGGCTACCCTTGACCCATATGGCGGCGCCGGTGTCTATAGCCGCCTTTCCGGGCAGACGCTTGCCCTTCGAGTGAATTCATGGCGCGCATCGTTCTGAAATTTGGCGGCACATCGGTCGGCGACACGGATCGAATCAAGAACGTCGCCCGCAAGGTGAAAGCCGAGGTCGCGCGTGGCAACGAGGTCGCTGTCGTGGTCTCTGCCATGTCGGGCGCCACCAACCAGCTCGTGAAGTGGGTGAACGAAATCTCGCCGCTGCACGATCCGCGCGAATACGATGTCGTGGTGGCGACGGGCGAGCAGGTCACGATCGGCCTGCTGGCGATGGCGCTGCAGCAGGAAGGGGTGAAGTCCCGTTCCTGGGTCGGCTGGCAGCTGCCGATCAGGACCGACGATGCCTATGCAAAGGCGCGCATCGTGGAGATCGACACGGTCGAGATGGCGAGGACCATGGCCGCGGGCGAGGTTCCCGTGGTCCCGGGCTTCCAAGGCGTCTCGCCGGAAGGTCGGATCACGACCCTGGGCCGCGGCGGCTCCGATACCTCGGCGGTGGCGCTGGCCGCCGCCCTCAAGGCCGACCGCTGCGACATCTATACCGACGTCGACGGCGTCTACACCACCGATCCGCGCATCGTCGAGAAGGCGCAGAAGATCGATCGCGTGACCTACGAGGAAATGCTCGAAATGGCCTCGCTCGGCTCGAAGGTGCTGCAGACGCGCTCGGTCGAGCTGGCGATGAACCATCATGTGCGCGTGCAGGTGCTGTCGTCCTTCGACGAGGCGCTCGGCAGCGACCTGCCCGGAACTCTGGTTGTGGACGAGGAAGAGATCATGGCCCAGGGGCTCGAGAAGTCCGTCGTGAGCGGCATCGCCTTCGCCAAGGACGAGGCGAAGATCACCGTGACCCAGGTCCCCGACCGGCCCGGTGTCGCGGCGGCGATCTTCGGCCCGCTGGCGGCGGCGAACATCAACGTCGACATGATCGTGCAGAATGTCTCGGTCGACGGCAGTTCGACCGACATGACGTTCACGGTCCCCAAGCCCGACCTGGCCCGTGCGGTGCAGCAGCTCGAGCGCGCCAAGGCCGAACTCAAGTTCGCCGAGGTGAAGTCGGACCTGAACGTCTCCAAGGTCTCGGTGATCGGTGTCGGCATGCGCTCCCATGCCGGTGTCGCGCTCAAGATGTTCGAGACGCTCGCCGCCAAGGGGATCAACATCCAGGTCATCTCCACCTCGGAGATCAAGATCAGTGTGCTCGTGGCGGCCGAATACACTGAGCTGGCCGTGCGCGCCCTTCACACTGCCTATGAACTGGACGCTGCCTGATCGGCCCGGAAACCCGGCCCTGAAGTCCTGCCGGGCTCTGCAAATTAGCCGGTAGGCAGTCCGGCGCGGGTCTTGCTATAAGCGGCGCATGGACGCCGCACTCGCCCAAATGCGCTGCCTGAACGCCCGACCGGCCAAGTCGGCGGTGGCAGCGGCTTGGCGAGTTTGCGCCTGTATCATCGACCGCAGCTTCGTCGTCATCCGACTCAAGCATCTCGCGGTCTGACCATGGAGAGATCAACTCCTCTGGCCGGACCGCGAATGCTTCTAAAGCGGCTCCGGGACACGATGGCGCGTGCCGAGTCCGTCGAAGTCACGCTGAGCGAGGTCGTGCGCCTGGTCGCCAACGAGATGGTGGCCGAGGTCTGCTCGATCTACCTGCTGCGGGCCGGCGAAGTGCTGGAACTGTTCGCAACCCAGGGCCTCAACCCCTCGGCCGTCCACAGCACGCGCCTGCGGGTCGGCGAGGGCCTGGTCGGCGACATCGCCGCCCATGCACGGCCGCTGGCGCTCGACGACGCCCAGCACCATCCGCAATTCGCCTACCGGCCCGAGACCGGCGAAGAGATCTACCATTCGCTGGCAGGCGTGCCGATCGTGCGCGCCGGCCGGGTCCTGGGCGTTCTGGTCGTTCAGAACCGGACCCGCCGCCAGTACGACGAGGAAGAAGTCGAGACGCTGCAGACCATCGCCATGGTGCTGGCGGAGCTTGTCTCGGCCAGTCACGTCGTCAGTCCCAACGAGGTCCAGCAGGTCGATGGCATCGGGTTGCTGCCGCTGCGCGTCGACGGCGTGCAACTCACGCCCGGTGTCGCGATCGGCCGCGCCGTGCTGCACGAGCCCCGCATCGTCATCCAGCGGGTGGTTGCCGAGGATGTCGAGCAGGAGCAGGTCCGCTTCCTCGAGGCGCTGCGAGGCGTCCGCGAGGACGTCGACCGCATGCTCGAGGCGCACGACATGCAGTCGGGCGAGCAGCGCGAGATCCTCGAGACCTTCCGCATGTTCGTGGATGACCGCGGCTGGGCCGAACGGGTGCGCGAGGCCATCGATTCTGGCCTTACCGCCGAGGCCGGCGTCCAGCGTGCGTTCGACGATGTCCGCACGCGCCTCGGCCAGTCGACCGATCCCTATATCCGCGAGCGGCTGAGCGATCTGCAGGATCTCAGCAACCGGCTGCTGCTGCGACTCACCGGTCGCGTGGCCACCGATCCCAGCACCTTGCCCGACGACATGATCGTGGTTGCCCGCGACATGGGACCGGCCGAACTGCTGGACTACGACCGCAATCGCCTGCGCGGCGTCGTGCTGGAGGAAGGCTCCGCTCTCAGTCACGTCGCGATTGTGGCGCGCGCCCTCGACATTCCGGTGGTGGGCCGTGCGCCGAATGTACTGGCGAGGGTCGAGGCTGGCGATCCGATCGTGGTCGACGGCGACAATGCGCAGGTGTTGGTGCGGCCGGCCGAGGACATCCTCCAGACGGTCCATCTCGCGCTCGATGCCCGCGCCGAGCGGCGCCGCAAGTACGCAGCCCTGCGCGACCTGCCGCCGGCAACGCGCGATCAGGCGCGCATCTCGCTCAACATGAATGCCGGTCTGCTGATCGACATGCAGCATCTCGACGATACGGGCGCCGACGGTGTCGGCCTCTACCGGACCGAGATTCCGTTCATGGTGCGTTCGGAGTTCCCGGATGTCGATGCACAGGCCTGGCTCTATGGCCGCGTGCTCGATCTCGCGGACGGCCGGCCCGTGACTTTCCGCACGCTCGATGTAGGGGGTGACAAGGTCCTCCCGTATATCGACTCCTTCGGCGATGAAAATCCCGCCATGGGGTGGCGCGCCATCCGCATCGGACTCGATCGTCCGGCGATGCTGCGCCGCCAGCTCCGCGCGATGATCCTTGCGGCCAATGGTCGTCCTCTGTCGATCATGTTCCCGATGATCGCCGAGGTCACAGAATTGATGCGCGCCCGTCACTTGCTCGATCTTGAAATTGATCGTGCGAAGCGTCGTGGCCAGGCGGTGCCCGAGCGCCTGCGCGTTGGCGTCATGTTCGAAGTGCCGGCTTTGGCATGGCAGCTCGACAGTCTCTTGCCGCATGTGGACTTCATCTCCGTGGGCACGAACGATCTGCTGCAATTCCTCTACGCTGCCGATCGCGGCAACAGCCGGCTGGCTGGCCGCTACGACAGTTTGTCCCCAGCACTGCTTCGACTGCTACATTTTGTAGTGAACAAAGTGCGCCCGGCCGGTGTGGACATCGCGGTGTGTGGCGAGATGGCGGGACGTCCGGTAGAGGCTTTGGCGTTGCTTGCGATCGGCGTGCGTTCGCTTTCGATGTCACCGGGTGCGATCGGTCCCGTGAAGGCGATGATCCGTTCGCTCGATCTCAACGATGCGGTTGGTTTCATGAGCTCTGCGCTTGCGCAACCCGATCGTCCCTTGCGTGAGACGTTGCGTCTCTTCGCCGCCGATCACGCGATCGAAATTTAACGACGAAAAGTCGAATCGCTTTTGCCCTGTCATGGGCCCTCTGCTAAGAGTCGCGAGAAGGGGACAAGTAGGGAATTTAAATGCCGGATCAGGTTGACTGGCGGGCGATTGAGCGCGAGGCCGGACCGGGCCAGGCGGTCGGTCGACTCCTACGCGATCAACGCGAGTCACGCGGTCTGGAACTGACTCAAGTCGAGAAGAGCATCCGCATCCGGCGCGCGCATCTCGAGGCGATCGAGGACGGTCGATACGACGAGCTTCCCGGCGCTGCTTACATTCCTGCCTTTCTCCGCGCTTACGCGACCCATGTCGGTCTCGATCCGGAGAAGGTCATGACCGCCTACCATCTGTCGGGCGCGGTTCCCATCAAGCGTCCCGTTGCACTGCCCGCCAATTTCCCGGTCGCCGACAGGCGCGCACCGATCGGCCTCGCGGTCCTCACCGTCCTGCTCGTCGTGGGTGCCGGCTATGGCGTGTGGCACTATATGCCGCGCGACCAGGCCGTCGTGGCCCAGAAGGTTCCGCCCGTGCCGGACCGCCTTCTCTCCGAGCGCCCCAGCACGCCCGCTCCCACGCCCAATCCGTTCGTCGCCCAGATGCCGCCCGCGCCGGCTCCGGAAACACGTACCATCAACGGTTCGTTGCCCGCCCAGGTGTGGCCCGCGCAGCGCGCCGAAAGCGGTACCCCGACGCCGGCCGCACCTCTGGTGCCGCCTCCGGTCGTCGTCGCCGTTCCCGCGCCGCCACCGCCGGTCGTGATGAATGTTCCGTCGATCGGCCAGGCGCAGGCCGCCCAGCCGCCGGCACCGGTCGAGCCGCTGCGTCTCGAGCCGCCGAAGCCGGTGGAGGAAGCCGTTGCACGGCAGCCCGAAGCAACACCGCCGCCGATCCCCGTCCGGGTCAATACGCCCATCAGCGTCAAGACCAACAGCTGGGTCGAGCTCCGGGCGCCGAACGGCGACGTGCTGACTCAGACCTATGTCCGCGCCGGCGAAAGCTACGTCGTGCCCGCGGGTATCGCCTATCGCATCACCGAGGCCCGGTAGCGCCATCGCGCCTTTGTAATGTCCGGCGGCTGGCGGAGGCGCGGCCGCGCCGCTACATTGCGTCCATGAGCATCAGACCGTACCGCGACATCCAGCGCCGCAAGTCGCGGCGCGTGATGGTCGGGTCCGTGCCGGTGGGCGGCGATTCGCCGATCACCGTCCAGACCATGACCAACACGCTGACCGCGGACGCCGACGCGACCATCGCCCAGATCCGCCGCTGCGAAGAGGTGGGTGTGGACATCATCCGCGTGTCCTGCCCCGACGAGGAGTCGACGGCGGCGCTGCCCAGGATCGTGCGGGCCGCCAAGGTCCCGATCGTGGCCGACATCCACTTTCACTATAAGCGCGCCATCGAGGCTGCCGAGGCGGGCGCCGCCTGCCTGCGCATCAACCCGGGCAACATCGGCAGCGCCGAGCGCGTGCGCGAGGTCGTCAAGGCCGCCAAGGACCATGGCTGTTCCATGCGCATCGGCGTCAATGCCGGCTCGCTCGAGAAGGACCTGCTCGAGAAGTATGGCGAGCCGTGTCCCGAGGCGATGGTGGAGAGTGCGCTCGACCATGCTCGCATCCTGCAGGACCACGATTTCCACGAGTTCAAGATTAGCGTGAAGGCGTCCGACGTCTTCCTGGCGGTCGCGGCCTACCAGCAGCTCGCCGACGCCTGCGACTACCCGCTGCATGTCGGCGTCACCGAGGCGGGCGGCACGCGCACCGGCACGGTGAAGTCGTCGATCGGCATGGGCTCGCTGTTGTGGGCCGGCATCGGCGACACGATCCGGGTCTCGCTCTCGGCTGAGCCCGAGGAAGAGGTCCGCGTCGGCTTCGAGATGCTGAAGGCGCTGAACCTGCGGCATCGTGGGGTCAACGTCATCTCCTGCCCGTCCTGCGCGCGTCAGCAGTACGACGTCATCCGCACGGTCGAGGCGCTGGAGAAGCGCGTCGCCCACATCACCACGCCGATGACGGTGTCGGTGATCGGCTGCGTCGTGAACGGGCCGGGCGAGGCGCGCGAAACCGATATCGGCTTCACCGGCGGCGGCTCGAACACCCATCAGGTCTACATCGCCGGCGTTCCGCACCATCGGCTGAAGGACGGCAACGTCGTCGACCATCTGGTCGAGCTGATCGAGAAGAAGGCGGCCGAGATCGAGGCTGCCCGGGCGGAAGAAGCCGAGCGACATCGTACCGCTGCCGAGTAGCGGTTCCCAGGCCTTCCTTTCCAGACGTTCTTTCGAGGCGATTTCCCGTGAGCAAGATGCAGCCCGTGCGTGGCACGCACGATATCCTCCCCGACGATTACCGGCGCTTCGCGCATGTCGTCGACACCGCGCGCAACGTGGCGCGCCTGTACGGCTATCGCGAGATGGCGACGCCGATCTTCGAGTTCACCGAGTTGTTCGCCCGCGGCATCGGCGAGACGACCGACGTCGTTTCGAAGGAGATGTACACCTTCAAGGACCGCGGCGACGAATCGCTCACGTTGCGGCCGGAGTACACGGCCGGCATCTGCCGTGCCTTCGTGTCGAACGGCGAGCTGGCGCAGCAGCTGCCGCTGAAGGTCTTCGCGGCCGGCCCGATGTTCCGCTACGAGCGGCCGCAGAAGGGACGGCAGCGCCAGTTTCACCAGATCGATCTCGAAGTGCTGGGCGCGCCCGAGCCCGGCGCCGACATCGAGGTGATCTCGGTCGCGGCCGACATCCTCGACAGGCTCACGATCCTCGACCGCTGCGTGCTCAAGATCAATTCGCTCGGCGACCCGGAGAGCCGGGCGGGCTATCGCAAGGTCCTGACCGACTATTATTCCGGTCACGTGGACAGGCTCTCGGAGGATTCGCGCAATCGACTGGCGCGCAATCCGCTGCGCATCCTCGACAGCAAGGACGAGGGCGACAAGGCGATCAACGCGAACGTGCCGAGTTTCTCGGATCACCTGAACGACGCCAGCCGCGACTTCTTCAAGTCGGTGCAGGACGGGCTCAGGGCCGCCGGCATCGTATTCGAGGTCGATCCGGCGCTGGTGCGCGGCCTCGACTACTACACCCACACCGCCTTCGAGTTCGTGACGACCCATCTCGGCGCCCAGGGCACCGTGCTGGGCGGCGGGCGCTACGACGGGCTGATCGCCGAGCTGGGTGGACCCCCGACGGCCGGCATCGGCTGGGCGGGCGGCATCGAGCGGCTGATGATGCTGGCGAGCGAGCCCGCACCCCAGCCGCGCCCCGTCGTCATCGCGCCGCTGGGCGCGGCGGCCGAGGCCAGGGCGCTCGGCATCGCGCGCACCCTGCGTAAGCAGGGCATCGCCGTCGAGCAGGACTATCGCGGCAACATGAAGCGGCGCATGCAGCGGGCCAACAAGCTCAACGCCTGGGCCGCGCTCATCATCGGCGACGACGAACTGGCCAAGGGTGTGGCCCAACTCAAGGACCTCGATAGCGGCACGCAGCGCGAAGTGCCGTTCGACGGTCTCGCGGAAGCTTTGAAGGTCTGACATGTCGTTGTTGTTGAAGCTCAACCAGGTCGTGACGCGCCATGCCGAGCTGCAGGCGGCGCTCTCCGCCGGCACGCTCGACGGGCAGAAGTTCGTCGCAGCCTCGAAGGAATATGCCGATCTCGGACCGCTCGTGGAGGCGGTGAACGAGTGGCACAAGGCCGAGCGCGAATTGAAGGATGCCGAGGCGATGGCCTCGGATCCCGACATGAAGGCGATCGCCGAGGAAGAGGCCGCCGAACTGCGCAAGCGCCTGCCGGAGCTGGAGCGCACGGTGAAGCGCATGCTCCTGCCCAAGGATGCGGCCGACGAGAAGAACGCCATCCTCGAAATCCGCGCCGGCACCGGCGGCGACGAGGCCGCGCTCTTCGCGGCCGACCTGTTCCGCATGTACCAGCGCTACGCGGCCGAAAAGGGGTGGAAGTTCGAGATCATGGAACTGTCCGATACCGGCATCGGCGGCTACCGCGAGGCGATCGCCACGGTGACGGGCCGCAGCGTCTTCGCCCGCCTCAAGTTCGAATCGGGCGTGCACCGCGTGCAGCGCGTGCCGGCGACCGAGACCCAGGGCCGCATCCACACCTCGGCTGCGACGGTGGCGGTGCTACCGGAGGCGGAGGAGGTCGACATCAAGATCGACGAGAAGGACCTGCGGATCGACGTGTTCCGCGCCTCCGGGCCGGGCGGCCAGTCGGTGAACACGACCGACTCGGCGGTGCGCATCACCCACATTCCGACCGGCGTCGTGGTCAGCCAGCAGGACGAGAAGAGCCAGCACAAGAACCGCGCCAAGGCGATGAAGATCCTGCGCGCGCGCCTCTACGACGCCGAGCGCCAGCGTCTCGACGATCTGCGCTCCGCCGATCGCAAGGGCCAGGTCGGCAGCGGTGACCGCAGCGAGCGTATCCGGACCTACAACTTCCCGCAGAGCCGGGTGACCGATCACCGCATCAACCTGACCCTCTACAACCTCGCCGAGGTGCTGGATGGGCGTGGGCTGGATGCGATCGTCGATGCCCTGACGGCCGACGACGAGGCCTCACGCCTGGCGGAGCTCGCGGCGTAGAGGTGGCGGACGGCGCCTCCTACGACGCGCTTCTGCGCGACACGGCCGTCGCCCTGACGGCCGCCGGGATCGACAATGCCCGCTTCGAGGCCCGCCTGCTGCTGAGCCGCGCCACCGGGCTCGCGATCGAGCAGCTGATTTCGCGCGGACCCGATGCGGCGCCTGCCGCCGCGGCCGCGACTTTGCGCGAGCTGACGGCGCGGCGGGTGCGGCGCGAACCGATGGCCTACATCCTGGGCGAGCGGGAGTTCTGGGGCCTGCCGTTCAAGGTCTCGCCGGCGGTCCTCATTCCACGCCCCGACAGCGAGACGGTGATCGAGACGGTGCTCGACCTGCTGCCCGACCGCAGCCGGAAGCTTCGGATCCTCGACCTCGGCCTCGGATCGGGGTGCCTGCTGTTGACCCTCCTGCGCGAGTATCCCCAGGCGACCGGAGTCGGGATCGACGCCTCCGAGGCGGCGCTCGCCGTTGCCCAGGCCAATGCAGAGGCGCTCGGCGTGGCACCGCGCGCCCGCCTCACGACGGGGGATTGGCGGCAGGCCGGCTGGACGGACCTGTTGGAGGGGCCATTCGACCTGCTGGTTTCCAATCCACCCTATATCGAGAGCGCCGCCGTGGGAGGGTTGATGCCGGAAGTGGCGAGGCACGAGCCAAGGCTGGCCCTCGACGGCGGTGCCGACGGGCTTGCGGCCTATCGCATCATTGCGGCGGCGTTGCCGGCGCTGGTCGTTCCGGGCGGGTGGGCCATTGTCGAGGTCGGAGAGGGGCAAGCTCCTGAAATCGCGTCCCTTTTCGCCGCGGCGGGCCTTGCGCCCCGACCATCTCGCAAGGATCTCGGTGGGATCGAGCGGGTTGTACCGGCCCAGCATTAATAGGTTGGCAACCGGGAGGAATGAGACTAGGTTCCTCTCACCCCTTGGGGGGAACTGGTCCGACCGGTCCATGGCGGCGGACACCAAACCCCCTGAATTCAGCCGTGACGGCGCCCGGGCAGGGCAGAGGGGGAATTAACAACAACCTCCGTCCGGCGTGTAACTGGCCCTAGGGTAATGAGACCAAACAATCATCCGCGGTCGC
>JAGNNA010000040.1 GCA_017990895.1 Reyranella sp. | reverse complement strand
GGCCAAGACGCCGACGCCTCTGCAGCCGGCCTCGACCACCGGCGGGCCAACGCCGGCCGTCAACGAGCCGAAGGTCCCGGCCAATCCGCCCAACATGCAGCCGGCGGCCAATACGCCGGCCACGATCGAGAGCGGGCCCAGCATCGCCAGCCTGATCGAGAACATGTCGGGTCCGACCGGCGGCTGGCGCATCCAGGTCGCCTCGGTGAAGAACGAGGACGTTGCGAAATCGACCTGGGCGCGGCTGCAGAGTGCGCACGGCGAGCAGCTGGCGAACCTGCGCATGCAGGCCGTCCGCGTCGATCTCGGTGATCGCGGCGTCTGGTACCGCGTGCAAGCCGGTCCGCTCGACGAGAAGCAGGCCCATTCGGTCTGCGCGTCGCTGAAGGCCCGAAAGACCGACTGCGTCTCGGTCCCGCCTGCCCGCTAGGATGTGGATTGAGACGACGGAATTCGGAAGCAATCCCTTCCCCATTCAGATGGGGAAGTGCCCCGTCATACGGGGCGATGGGGTCATAGGCCGAGCAACGCTCGGCCTCTCTCTGACCCCTCCGTCGGCTTCGCCGCCACCTCCCCATTTGAATGGGGAGGAAGGTGAACCTGGTTCGTCGAGAAAGAGGATTTGCCGATGAGCCGGCCGCGCGCGGTCATCCTGGGCTGCGCCGGGACCGAGCTGTCGGCGGACGAGCGGGCCTTCTACCGCGACGCCGATCCGCTGGGCTTCATCCTGTTCGCCCGCAACATCGACACGGTCGAGAGCACGCGCCGTCTGGTCGACGAGCTGCGCTCCTGCGTGGCGCGCGGCGAGGCACCGGTGCTGATCGACCAGGAGGGTGGCCGGGTCGCGCGGCTGCGTCCGCCGCAGTGGCGCAAGGCGCCGCCCGCCCGGCTGCTGGGCGAACTCTATGCCCGCGACCCCGACGCCGGGCTCGAGGCGACCAAGCTCAATTCCCGGCTGCTCGCGGCAGACGTGGCGTCGGTCGGCTGCGACGTCGACTGCCTCCCCGTGCTCGACATCGCCTTTCCCCAGACCCACGCCGTGATCGGGGATCGCGCCTATGCCGACCGGCCCGAACCCGTGGCGGCACTCGGGCGCGCGGCAGCCGAAGGCTTGCTGGCCGAGGGCGTGATGCCGGTGATCAAGCACATCCCCGGCCATGGCCGCGCCACCGTCGACAGCCACGAGGCGCTGCCCAGGGTTACGGCGTCGCGAGCCGAACTGGAGCGCACCGACTTCGTGCCCTTCAAGCTGCTATCCGACCTGCCCTGGGCGATGACCGGCCACCTCCTGTTCGACGCCATCGATCCGAGGGACTGCATCACCGTGTCTGCCGGCGCCGTGCAGGACGTGATCCGCTCCCATATCGGCTTCGACGGGCTTCTGCTGTCGGACGATCTGTCGATGCAGGCGCTGGGCGGCTCGCTCGGGGAGCGGGCGGCACGGGCACTGGCCGCCGGCTGCGACATTGCCCTCCACTGCAACGGCCGGATGGCCGAAATGGTGGAGATCGCAGGCCGCAGCGGTTCGATGACCGAACGGGCCCATCGACGCTTTCAGGATGGGCGCAGCTTTCTCGCCCGCCATCGCGATCCCGCCGGTGCGCGGGGGCTGGCCGACGCCGCCCGACGGGTCGCCGAACTCCTGCCGGAATGGGGATAAGGCGGGGCCAAATCCTGTGGCGGTTGGCGCTTCCGCTCACTAAACCGGGACAGCATGACCGAACCCGCCAGCCCGCCCCCTGAGGACGCCGCCGTCGCGACTGGCGAAGCGACTCCAGCGCCGGCCAGCGCAGACACGGCCGCCGCGGACCATTTTGCGGGCGGGGGGCCCGATGTCATCGCGCCGGGCGAAGGCGAGCTGATCGTCAATCTGGAAGGATTCGAGGGGCCCCTCGACCTGCTGCTGAGTCTGGCGCGCGACCAGAAGGTCGATCTGCGCAAGATTTCGATGGTGGCGCTGGTCGACCAGTATCTGGTGCACATTCATCAGGCTCGCCGCATGCGGCTGGAACTGGCCGCCGACTATCTGGTGATGGCGGCCTGGCTTGCCTATCTGAAGTCGCGGCTGCTGCTGCCGGAACCGCCGGCCGGCGAGGAGCCGTCGGGCCAGGAGATGGCGGACGCACTTCAGTGGCAGTTGCGCCGCCTCGAGGCGATGCAGGAGGCCGGCGCGCGCCTGATGGCGCGGCCGCAGCTTGGCCGGGACATCTTCTCGCGCGGCCAGCCCGAAGGCATCGTCGTCGTGCGCCGCGCCGTCTGGGACGTGAAGCTCTACGACCTGCTCAGCGCCTATGGCTCGCAGGTTCGGCCCAAGGACGCCGACACCTACCAGATCGAGCCCATGCAGTTCTTCTCGGTCGAGGAGGCTGCGGAGCGGCTGGGGCGCATGCTGGGCATCGCCATCGACTGGCAGTCGCTCGAGGCCTTCCTGCCGGCCGGCCTCACTGATCCCGCACGCCGCCGCTCGGCGATCGCCGCGACCTTCGTGGCGGGCCTCCAGCTCGCCAAGGACGGGCAGATCGAGCTGCGACAGAGCGAGCGTTTCGGCCCCATCCATCTGCGTAAACGTACCGAGCAGCAGTGACGGTTCCCGCCATGTCAGACATCGAAAATCCCGCCCCCGCCGTCGAAGAGCCCGACAACCTCGCGCTCGTCCATGACCAGGACGCTGCCAGAGAGAAGGCCGGGACGGATGAAGACGACGACAAGGATGACGAGGATCCGGACGACCCTTCCGATGACGATGATTCGGACGATGACGACGAGGATGATGACGAAGGGGACGATGACGAGTCCGATGAGGACGACGAATCCGACGGTGAGGACGACGACGACGACGACGACGACGACGAAGAGGATGAGGAAGACGGCGACAAGGATGGCAAGAAGGGCGACGTTCTTCCCCGGCTGGCCGTAGCTGAAGAGTCGGCCGAGGAAGCCTCCTCCGAGACAGCCGTGATGGAGACCGTCGCCGCCGAGGCCGTTGCGGTCGCGGCCATCGCCGCATCGGCCGCTGTCGCGTCGGGAAACGGCGAGACCGTCACCGACGTCGTCTCGCCCGATCACGCCCAGCATCTGCGCCTCCTCGAGGCGTTGATCTTCGCCGGCACCCAGGCGCTGGACGAGAAGGAGCTGGTCGACCGACTGCCCAACGACGCCGATGTGAAGCGCCTGCTGGCCGATCTCGCGGAACTCTATGCCGGCCGCGGCGTGAACCTCGTGCAGGTGGCGGGCGGCTATGCCTTCCGCACCGCGCCCGACCTCGCCGAAAAGCTCAAGATCGAGCGGCCAGTGACGCGCAAACTGTCGCGGGCCTCGGTCGAGACGCTGGCCATCATCGCCTATCACCAGCCGGTGACGCGCGCAGAGATCGAGCAGGTGCGCGGCGTCGGCTTGAGCAAGGGCACGCTCGATCTGTTGTTCGAGCAGAACTGGATCAAGCCGATGGGCCGCCGCCGCGCGCCCGGCAAGCCGGTAACCTGGGGCACGACGGACTTTTTCCTCGAACATTTCGGCCTGCCGAGCCTGGACGATCTGCCCGGCCATGAGGAATTGAAGGCCGCCGGCCTCTTGGATGCGCGCTCGCAGCCCCCCATATTCCGGCCGGACGAGCCCGATCTGCCGCTCGAGCCGACGGAGGACGAGGCCGACGAGCCACTCGCCGTCGAGGAAAGCCCCGCCGAACCCGGGCGCTGACGCCCCGGAAGCGCCTTATTCGACAGGTTGCCGGGGCTTCGTGACGGGTGCCATAATCAACACACGTAATTCGACACGCCGATTGCAATCGATCTTGGGAGCATTGTGAAATGGGAAGCTTCAGCATTTGGCACTGGCTGATCGTGCTGGCCGTCGTGCTGCTGCTGTTCGGCGGTCGCGGCAAGGTCTCGCAGCTCATGGGCGACTTCGGCAAGGGCCTCTCGGCCTTCAAGAAGGGCGTCGGGGGCGGCCAGGAAGAGACACCGCCGCAGGCTCAGCCGGGCACGCAGCCGGGCGACAGCGCCAAGCCGATCTCGGCTCAGGCGACGACGACCCCGCCGGGCGGAACGGTCCATCATCAGGACAGCGCCGCCAAGATCTGAGAAACGGGCGACGCGAGGGCCTGACGGGCCATGTTCGGTATCGATAGTCCTGAACTGCTGGTCATTGCGGTCGTGGCGCTTGTCGTCATCGGCCCCAAGGAACTGCCGGGTATGTTGCGCAGCTGGGGCAAGTGGATGGCCCAGATGCGCGGCATGGCTTCGGAATTCCGCGGCCATGTCGACGAAATGGTGCGCCAGGCCGACCTCGACGACGTGAAGAAGCAGCTCACCGCCTCCCAGGGCCTCGACCTGCAGGCGCTTGACCCGACCCGGGAGATCAAGAGCGCCCTTCAGGAAGGCATGGCCGAGGGAGAGAAGGCCATGGCCGCCGCCAAGGCCAGTTACGACAATCCCCTGGCCGAACCGGAATCCGCCCCGCAGATCGCGGCCGAGCTTCAGCCGGCGCTCGAAAGCGCCTCGGCAATGCCCATCGCGGCCCCCGAAGCAACGCCGGCAATGGCGCCGGTGGCTGCCGAGACGGCCGTATCCGAAGCCCCGGCGCCGGTTGTTTCAGCCGAAGAAAAGCCGGCCAAGGCCGTCGCCGCCGGCTGAGCGCCAACTTGCGCTTTGAATTGCGCCCCAAAGGGCGGCATAACGCGGCTCCCAACGCTGCGATGTAATTCGTGACCCAGGCATACGACGGACCCGAAGACGACAAGCCGATGCCGCTGCTCGATCATCTGGTCGAGCTGCGCAAGCGCCTGATCTACGCGCTCGTGTGCTTTTTCGCGGTCTTCTTCGTCACGTTCTATTTCGCCAAGCCGATCTTCTCGTTCCTGATCCAGCCGGCGCTGGCCGACGGCTACAAGGTCATCGTCCTCGACATCTTCGAGTTCTTCTTCGTCACGGTGAAGCTGTCGGCCTTCGTGGCGCTGATCGTGGGCTTCCCGCTGATCGCGGTTCAGATCTGGCTGTTCGTCGCGCCGGGACTTTATCGCCACGAGAAGCGTGCCTTCGTGCCGTTCCTGGTCGCCACGCCGTTCATGTTCTATGCCGGCTGCGCGCTGATGTACTACGTCGTGCTGCCGTACGTGATCAACTTCATGCTGACGCAGTATGCGCCGCCGGACATCGAGAAGACGCTCCGATCGTCGGACTATCTCGAACGCATCCTGCAGCTCGTCTTCGCCTTCGGCTTCGCCTTCGAGGTGCCGGTCCTGCTGACCCTGCTGATCCAGGTCGGCATCGCCACCACCGAAGGGCTGAAGTCCAAGCGCCGCTACGCCATCGTCGTGGCCTTCGTCATCGCCGCCGTGCTGGCGCCGCCCGACGTGGTGAGCCAGATCGCGCTGGCGATCCCGCTGATGGCCTTCTACGAGATCAGCATCCTGATCGGCGGCGTGATCGAGCGGAAGCGCGCGGCCGCGGAAAAGGCGGCCGAAGAGGCCGAACAGAAGGCCGAGGAAGCCGCCAAGGTCGGTGAGGGGTCCGGCAGCTAGCCATGCACGACATTCGGTTCATCCGCGAGACGCCCGAGGCGTTCGACGCCGGCCTGAAGAAGCGCGGTCTCGCGCCCCTGTCGGCCGAGATCCTGGACATCGATCGGCGCCGCCGCGCCGCGATCTCGGAGAGCGAAGCGATCCAGGCGAAGCGCAAGGCGCTGAGCCAGCAGATCGGCATGGCCAAGCGCAAGGGCGAGAATGCCGATGCGCTGATGGAAGAGGTCGCCAATCTCGAGCAGAGCCTGAAGGACGGCGAGCGCGAGGCCGGCCGCCTCGACGAGGAGCTGCGCATCCGCCTCGAGGTCATCCCGAACCTGCCGTTCGAGGACGTGCCCGAGGGCGCTGACGAGACCGGCAACGTCGAGATCCGCAGGGTCGGCAACCAGCGCAACTTCGATTTCACGCCGAAGGATCACGTGTCGCTGGGCGAAGCGACCGGCAACATGGATTTCGCTGCCGCGGTGAAGATCTCCGGCTCGCGCTTCGTGGTGCTGAAGTCTCAATTGGCGCGGCTGGAGCGGGCCCTGGCCCAGTTCATGCTCGACCTGCACACGGTCGAGGGCGGCTACACCGAGGTCAACCCGCCGCTGCTGGTGAAGGACGCCGCGGTCTATGGCGTCGGTCAGCTTCCGAAATTCGCCGAGGACATGTTCCGGACGGAGAACGGTTTCTGGCTGATCCCGACCGCCGAGGTTTCGCTCACCAACCTGGTGTACGACATGGTGCTGGAGGAGAAGGAGCTGCCGCTGCGCTTCACGGCCTTCACGCCCTGTTTCCGCTCCGAGGCGGGCTCGGCCGGCAAGGACACGCGCGGCATGATCCGCCAGCACCAGTTCCCCAAGGTCGAACTGGTGAGCATCACCACCCCGGAGCAATCGGCTGCCGAGCATGAGCGCATGACCGAGTGCGCCGAGCAGGTGCTGAAGCGCCTGGGCCTCGCCTATCGCACGGTCGTCCTGTGCGGCGGCGACATGGGCTTCGGATCGCGCAAGACCTACGACATCGAGGTCTGGCTGCCCGGCCAGAACGCCTATCGCGAGATTTCCAGCTGCTCGAACATGGGCGACTTCCAGGCGCGGCGCATGAACGCGCGCTACCGGCCGAAGGAAGGTAAGGGAACGCGCTTTCTGAATACGCTCAACGGCTCGGCGCTCGCCGTCGGCCGCACGCTGGTGGCGGTGCTGGAGAACTACCAGAACGAGGACGGTTCCGTGACCGTCCCCGAGGCGCTGCGTTCCCACATGGGCGGCCTCGAACTGATTCCGGCGCCTGCAAAGAAATGAAGGTCGCCAACCTCGCCAAGGCGCGCATCCTCGTCACCAACGACGACGGTATCCATGCGCCGGGTCTCGAAGCGCTGGTCGAGATCGCGACCCAGCTTTCGAGCGACGTCTGGATCGTGGCGCCTGAGGTCAACCAGAGCGGTGCCGGCCACTCGCTGTCGCTGTCGCGGCCGATCCGGGCGCGCGAGGTGAGCGAAGGCAAGGTCGCGGTCGACGGCACGCCGACCGACTGCGTGCTGTTCGCGGTCAAGCATCTGCTGAAGGACCGCAAGCCCGATCTCGTCCTGTCGGGCGTCAACCGCGGCACCAACATCGCCGACGACGTGACCTATTCCGGCACCATCGCGGGCGCCATGGAAGGCTGCCTGCTGGGCATCCCGTCGATCGCCTTCAGCCAGGCCTATACCCACGACCATCCGGTGAAATGGGGCACCGCGACGGCTCACGGTGCCGCCGTGGCGCGCCGCGTGCTGGCGCTCGACTGGCCGCGCAATTTGCTGATCAACGTCAATTTTCCCGACGTCGTGGCGGCTTCGGTCCGCGGCGTGCGGGTCACCCATACCGGCACGCGCGGCTTCGGTGGTCACATCGTCGAGCGCAAGGATCCGCGGGGCGGTACCTACTACTGGATCGGCTACGCCCCGCAGGAAAATGAGATCGACGAGGCGAGCGACATCGCCGCCGTGCGCTCGGGCCACATCTCGGTGACGCCGCTGCACCTCGACCTGACCCACGAGAGCATGCGCCGCAAGCTCGTCGCGGAGTTCGAGGCGCAGCCCATCGACCTCGACTAGAGAGCGCCCTGTGAACGTTGCCGCCATGCAGCGCCTGATCGCCGAGCTGCGCAATTCGGGCATCACGGACGAGAACGTGCTGGCGGCCATCGCCTCGGTCGATCGCGAGCGCTTCGTGACGCAGACCTTCGCCGAGCGCGCCTGGGAGAACACGGCGCTGCCCATCGCCTTCGGCCAGACGATCAGCCAGCCGCTGGTGGTCGCCGCCATGACCGAGGCGCTTCGGGTCGGACCGCGCATGAAGGTGCTGGAGATCGGCACCGGCTCCGGCTATCAGGCCGCCGTGCTGGCAAGGCTCGCGCGCCGCGTCTACTCGGTCGAGCGCTTCAAGCCGCTCTCCAAGGCTGCGGAGCGCCTGTTGCTCGATCTGGGCATCTACAACGTCGTGGTCGACATCAACGACGGCAGCAAGGGCTGGCCCGGCCAGGCGCCGTTCGACCGCATCATCGTCACCGCGGCGGCCGAGGAGCGCCCGCAGGCGCTGATCGACCAGCTGGCCGTAGGCGGCATCCTGATCGTGCCGGTCGGTCGCGATCCCACCTCGCAGGTGGTCGAGCGCATCGTGAAGACCGAGAGCGGCCTGCAGCGCGACACGCTGATGCCCGTGCGGTTCGTGCCGCTGGTCGCAGGTCCGCTGCCGGTGCTGGGGCAGGGCTGAGAGAGCGACTTGGAGGCTGCGCTTTGGCGGAGCCTCGTGATGCAGTACACTTCAGACATGAAGAACGCCCCTCGCTTCCCCTCGCGATGGGCCGGCCGCATGCATACGCTGGGTACAATGGCGGTGCTGTCGGTCGCGCTCGGCGCCTGCAATACCGTCATGGGTGCCCGCGAAGGCACCATGGAATATCCCGGGTCCGCCGCTGGGCCCAATGCCGTTCCGGTCTATGTCGTGAAGGACAAGGACACGGTCGACGGCCTGTCGCGCCGCTATGGCGTGCCGTCACAGACCATCATCGACCGCAACAATCTCAAGCCGCCGTACACGATCAAGCCCGGCCAGACGCTGGCCATGCCCGGCGCTCGCTTCGTGCCGGACAGCTACGGGGAACCGGCCAGTCAGCAGACGGCGGCCGCCAATCCCAACGCGCCCTCTTCGGTGAAGCGCGAAGGCTTGGCGCCGCCGCCGGGCGCACAGGGCGAGGCGCCGCGCTCCGCCGCGCCCGCGGGCGAGCCTACGCCGCTCAGCAAGGCCTCTCAGTCGGTCACCGTGCCGGCCACCCCACCGGCGCGGATGATCTGGCCGGTCAACGGCAAGGTCGTCTCGAGTTACGGCACGTCGGGTGGTCAGAAGAACGACGGTATCGACATTGCCGCCGCCAAGGGCACGCCGGTGAAGGCCGCCGAGGGCGGCAAGGTCGTCTATGCGGGAGGCGAGGTCGCCCGCATGGGCAACCTGCTGCTGATCGAGCATTCCGGCGGCTACATCACGGCCTACGGCAACAACGAAGAGCTGCTCGTGAAGAAAGGCGACACGGTCAAGAAGGGCCAGACCATCGCCAAGGTCGGCAATTCCGGCGGCACGCCCGAGCCGCAGCTCCATTTCGAGGTCCGTCGCTCCGGCAAGACCATCGATCCGAAGACGGTTCTCGGCGCGCAGTGACTGGCCTGGCCATTCGTCCTTACGTCGCTCCCGGACATTGCTGCGCAATGTCCTGACGCTTACGGGCCGAGCTTCGCTCGGCCTATACGATCTTGCCCACCATCTTGTATTCGCCCTTGCGGTCCTCGATCTCGAGGACCCAGAGGTCGGGGTCGCGGGCGACCTGGCGGGCGATGTAGGCGTCGGCTTCGGGCTCGGTGACGGGCGCAGGCCCAGTGCCGCGGCTCCAGGCGGGCTCGTCGCCGAGCGTGCTCGTCTGGGTGAACACGGTCACACCCGCCTCGAAGCGGTTGATCTTCAGCAGCACGGTGCCGACATCGGGATCGCCGCGCCGCACGACGGCTGCGGGAATGAACGCGCGATCGCAGAGGCGTATCTGCGCACTGACCCAAAGTCCTGTCGTGAGGCCCATCACCATGAGGTCTTCTTGGCGGGCGACGCCCGTCCCGTCAAACCCGGGCTTCGCCCTTGCCGAGGGAGACGGGTTCGGCCAATACAGCGCGCTCCATGGCCGATCCTCCTCTCCTTGCGCTGAGCGACATCCGCTTTCATCTCGGCGACCAGACCATCCTGGCCGGCGTCGATCTCGGCATCGCGCCGGGCGAACGCCTGTCGCTGGTCGGCCGCAACGGCGCGGGCAAGTCGACCCTTCTGCGCATCCTGGCCGGCGCACCGATCGCCGATTCCGGCGAGCGCTTCGCCCAGCCCGGCGCCACCGTCGCCACCCTGCCGCAGGAGCCGGACTTCACCGGCCACGCCACGGTCGGCGCCTATGTCGCCTCGGCACTCACCGATTCGCTGGGCCCGGACGACTACCGCGTCGCGGCCATCCTCGACGACATGAAGCTCGAAAGCGGGCGCGATCCGACCACCCTGTCGGGCGGCGAGGCGCGACGCGCGGCGCTGGCGCGCGTGCTGATCGCCGAGCCCGACGTCATGTTGCTCGACGAGCCGACCAACCATCTCGACCTGCCGACCATCGAGTGGCTGGAGGACAAGCTCTCGAAGTGGCGTGGCGCCTATGTGCTGGTGAGTCACGACCGCCGTTTCCTCGCCAACCTGACGCGCGCCGTGCTGTGGCTCGACCGCGGCATCGTGCGCCGCCTCGACAAGGGCTATGGCGAGTTCGAGGCCTGGTCGAACGACATCCTCGAACGCGAAGCGACGGAGCGGCACAAGCTCGACCGGCTGATCGAGCGCGAGACCGAGTGGGCCGGCAAGTCGATCCGCGCCCGGCGCACCCGCAACGAGGGCCGCCTGCGCGCGCTGGCGGCCCTTCGCCAGCAGCGCAGCCAGCAGATCGGCCCGGTCGGCCGCGCCACTATCGAGGCCGGCAGCGCCGAAGCCTCGGGCGCGCTGGTCGTCACGGCGCGCAACATCACCAAGCGCTGGGGCGACAAGGTGATCGTCCAGGATTTCTCGACGCGCATCTTCCGTAAGAACCGCATCGGCCTGATCGGGCCCAACGGCGCCGGCAAGACGACCCTGCTCAAGATGCTGATGGGCGAGCTGGAGCCCGACAGCGGCACGGTGAAGCTCGGCGCCAACCTGATGCCGGTGGTGATCGACCAGCGCCGCATCGGCCTCGATCCCGACAAGACGCCTTGGGACACCTTGGCCGACCGCAACGACCATGTGCTGGTGCGCGGCCATCTCACCCATGTGATGACCTACCTGCGCGAGTACCTGTTCCGCGACGAGCAGGCGCGCCAGCCGGTGCGCACCCTCTCGGGCGGCGAGCGCAATCGCCTGCTGCTCGCCAAGGCACTGGCCGCGCCCTCGAACATGATCGTGCTCGACGAGCCCACCAACGACCTCGACGCCGACACGCTCGACCTGCTGCAGGAGGCGCTCGACGACTATGACGGCACCGTCCTGCTGGTGAGCCACGACCGCGACTTCCTCGACCGGCTCGTCACCTCGACCATCGTGCTCGAAGGCGACGGCACCGCGGTCGAGTATGCCGGCGGCTACAGCGATTATGTCGCCCAGCGCGGCCCGCGCCCCGAGCCCGCGTCCGCTTCGCCGTCGCGCGCGAAGGACAAGGCACCGGCCGCGCCGAAGCTGGCCGGCCCGGCCAAAGCCCGCCTCGGCTACAAGCGCGAACGCGCCCTGGTCGAACTGCCGAAGAAGATCGAAGCCCTGCAGGCCGAGATCGCGACCCTCCAACAGGCGCTGGCCGACCCCGATCTCTACCGCCGCGATCCCAAACGCTTCCAGTCCAGCACCACCCGCATCGGCGCCGCCCAGGCCGAGATCGAAGCCGCCGAGACGGAATGGCTTGAACTGGAAATGCTGCGCGAGGAATTGAATTCCTGATTCATATTCCTCTCCCCCGAGCGGGGGAGAGGAGGAAGAAAGCTACTTCTTCTTCCGCTCGTAATGCGCCGCGATCATCAGAGCGGTCGCGACGGTCACTTTCTTGCCCGTCGGGATGTGCAGGAACTCGTTGGGCCCATGCGCATTCGAATGCGGGCCCAGCACGCCGGTGATCACGAACTGTGTGTTGGGGAACTTGTCGCCCAGCATGCCCATGAAGGGGATCGTGCCGCCTTCGCCCATGTAGGCGATCGGCTCGCCGAACGCTTCCTGCGAGGCGTCGTTCACGGCCGTCTCCAGCCACGGCGCCAGCGGCGGTGCGTGCCAGCCGCTCTGGCCGCCTTCGCCGGCGTCGAACTCGACGGTGGCGCCGTAGGGCGGATCGGACTCCAGCGCCTTCTTGATCGCCGTCATGGCTTCCTTGGCGTCGAGCGTCGGCGGCGTACGCACGCTGATCTTGGCCTCCGTGTAGGGCAGCAGCACGTTGCCGGCATCGACCGGCTCGGGATAGCCCGCCATGCCGACCGTCGCGAGCTGCGGCCGCCAGGTGCGGTTCAGCACCATCTGGCCCAAATCCTCGACCATCGGCCTGGTCGTGCCGGCGAACGGGAACTTGCGATAGACCTCCTCGCCCAGCACGCGCGCGGCTTCCGAGGCCTGGGCGATGCGCTGCGGCGGGATCTGAACGAACAACTCCGGCAGCTTCATCTCGCCGGTCGCCTCGTCCTCCAGCCGCGTCAGCAGCGCGCGCGTGATGCGGAAGGAGGAGGGCACGATCCCCGACGCGTCGCCCGAGTGAACGCCCTCGTTCAGCACGCGCACCTTCAGCGTGCCGGCAGCGATGCCGCGCAGCGACGTGGTGAGCCACATCCGGTCCCAGTCTCCGCAGCCCGAATCGAGGCAGACGACCAGCGACGGATCGCCGATCCGGTCGAGCAGGTGATCGACATAGAAGGGCAGGTCGTAGCTGCCGGATTCCTCGCAACCCTCGATCATGATGACGCAACGCGCGCGCGGGACCTTCTGCTCCTTGAGAGCCAATAGCGCGGCGAAGCAGGCATAGATCGCATAGCCGTCGTCGGCGCCGCCGCGGCCGTAGAGCTTGTCGTCCTTGCGCACGGGGATCCACGGACCCATGCCCTCGGCCCAGCCCTTCATCTCGGGCTGCTTGTCGAGATGGCCATAGAGCAGGACGGTGTCGTCGTTATCGTCGCCCCCCTCGGTACCAGGGATCTCGATGAAGATCAGCGGCGTGCGACCGGGCAGCCGCACCACCTCCATCGTCGCGCCGGCGAAGGCCGCCACATGCGGCCGCGCCCAGCCGGTCATCAGCGTGACCGCTTGCTCCATGTAGCCGTTCTCCTCCCACTTCGGATCGAAGGACGGCGACTTGTTGGGAATACGGATGTAGTCGGTGAGCGACGGCAGAATCTGGTCGTCCCAGAAGCTGCCGATGAAGGTCTTGAGCTGGTCGGGGTTCATGGTGGAAGTTTAGCCGCTAGCGGGCCGCGTGTAAGCAACCTGTTGTGAGTCTCAAAGCTTGTTCGATTCAATGAGTTAGTTAATCGTGGCGCCAATAGTGCGCATCCTTGTGGTGACCATCGTGCCAGCTTCTCTGTGGTATTCGATTACAATTCCTACTAGATGTGCCTTGGAAGGCTTAGACCAGTCTTGATCGTATGAATCCAAAAGCTTTCCCATATCAAAGACTGCTCCGCCGCTTAGCCTCGGCCGGCTTCTCTGACTCGTCCTCGGTGGGCTCTTCAGCTGCGCTCTCGGCGGGTTCCTTCGCCTCCTCCTTGACGGGCTCCTCTGCCTCGTCCTTCACGGGCTTTTCGGGCTCGTCCTTGGCAGGTTCTTCTACCTCGTCTTTCACGAGCTTCTCTGCTTCGTCCTTGCTCGGCTCTTCCGGTTCATGCTTCACAGGCTTCTCCGGCTCGATGTTGGCAGGATCGAACCATGACGCGGCGCGATCGAAGGCGGAGACGAGGGCGGCGGCTTCGACGGGATCGACGAGGGTTTCGAAGCCGTGGAGGATGTTGTTGCGGATGCGGCGCAGCGTATCGAGCTGGCGCAGGCGGTCCTTCGACAGGTTGAAGCGCGGCTCCTCGAATAGGCTTTCGAGCGAGACGGTCCGGTCGTCTTCCATGTCGGCGTGGCGCTTGGCCTCGCGCTCGAAGTTCACGGCGGCGTTCAGCACGGCCTGGTAAGGCATCTTCAGGTCGAGCAGCTGCTTCGGTGCCAGGGCTTCGACGGGTGTCCGCTTGGTGGGCGAGTGGGCGAGGTTGCGGAAGAGGGGGCGCTGGCCGTCTTCCGGCTTTTCCGGCTCGGGTTCGGGCAGGGCGCCTTGCTCCTTCAGCTCCTCGATGCCGACCCGGATGCTGATGAAATCGTTGGCCGGCTTTGGGGCGGGCTTCGCCGCAGGCTCGGGGACGGGCATCGCGACGGGCACAGGGGCCGGTTCGTCGACTGGTTTGGCGACGGGCTCGACGATGGGGTCAATCGTCGGCGCGGCGATGAGCGCAGGCGAGGCGGCGGGCTCGGGCTCCTTCTCTGGCGCTTTCTCCGGCGCGGGAAGCTTGAGCGGCTCCGGAGCTGGTGCGCTGACGGCCGCCGGCGCCGGTGGCTCGTTCCGGGCCGACCGCGCGGCGCGCAGAACGAGGCCCTGCGCTGCCAGGATGCAGAAGAAGGCCACGCCGCCCGCCGTCACGCCGTCGAGCGGCATCTGCTTGGCCTGTGCCACGAGAGTGCCATAGGCCGCGCCGCCGGCCAGCGGGAGCACCAGCTCTTTCAGCACGCGTATCGCGATTGGCGTACTGCCACCCTTACTCTTGTCCATCGACCCCAATCCATTCGGCCCGGCCCACGCGTAGCCGGGAAATGCCGGCGCCGTACTAACAAACCTCGCGAGTTGACGCCAACGGACCCGTCCGCTACCCCCTCGCCACCCCCGAAGGACCCCCAAGAAGTGCCCGATTCCGCCGCTCTTCCCGCTTCCGACGCCCGTCTGGCCGGCCATCCCGCCGGGCTCAGGCGCACGTTTGCGATCATCTCGCATCCCGACGCCGGCAAGACGACGCTGACGGAGAAGCTGCTGCTGTTCGGCGGCGCCATCCATGTCGCGGGCGCCGTGAAGGCGCGCGGCGAGGCGCGGCGGGCCCGCTCGGACTGGATGAAGATCGAGCAGCAGCGCGGCATCTCGGTCACCACCTCGGTGATGCATTTCGAGTATGGCGGCGCGGTCTTCAACCTGCTCGACACGCCGGGCCACGAGGACTTCTCCGAGGACACCTACCGCACGCTGACCGCCGTCGATTCGGCGGTGATGGTGATCGACGCCGCCAAGGGCATCGAGGCGCGCACCCGCAAGCTGTTCGAGATCTGCCGCCTGCGCGACGTGCCGATCATCACCTTCATCAACAAGATGGACCGCGAGTCCAAGGATCCGATCGAGCTGCTGGACGAGGTCGCCTCGACCCTGGCGCTGGACGTCTCGCCGATGACCTGGCCGACCGGCTCGGGCCAGAACTTCAAGGGCACCTACGATCTCGCCAACAACCGCATGCTGGTGTTCGACAACACCGACAAGACGCGCATCGGCGAGGTGATCGAGAACTACCAGATCGCCGATTCCGATTTCGCGGAAGAAGTTGAACTGGTGCGTGCGGGCTATCCCACGTTCGATCTCGAAAGCTATCGCGCCGGCCATCTCTCGCCGGTGTTCTTCGGCTCGGCCTACAACAATTTCGGCGTGAAGGAGCTGCTCGACGCGATCGCGGCCTGGGCGCCGCCGCCGCGGCCGCAGCCGGCCGAGCCGCGGCCGATCGAGCCGACCGAGCCCAAGGTCTCGGGCTTCGTGTTCAAGGTCCAGGCCAACATGGACCCCAACCATCGCGACCGCATCGCCTTCCTGCGCCTGTGCAGCGGCAAGTTCCGCCGCGGCATGAAGCTGACGCAGATGGGCACGTCGAAGGTGCTGTCGGTCAATTCGCCGATCCTGTTCTTCGCCCGCGAGCGCGAGATCGTCGACGAGGCCTGGCCCGGCGACATCATCGGCATTCCCAACCACGGCGTGCTGCGGGTCGGCGACACGCTGACCGAGGGCGAGACGCTGAAGATCGTGGGCATCCCCAACTTCGCGCCGGAAATCCTGCGCCGCGTGCGGCTGGAGGATCCGATGAAGTCCAAGCAGCTGCGGCGCGCGCTGGAGGATCTGGCGGAAGAGGGCGTGACCCAGGTGTTCCGCCGGGTCATCGGCGGCGACCATATCGTGGGCGTCGTCGGCGAACTGCAGCTCGACGTGCTGAAGACCCGGGTCGAGGCCGAGTACAACGTCCATATCGACCTCGAGCCCGCTCCGTTCGAAACGGCGCGCTGGATCTCGGCGGAGAGCAAGGCCGACCTCGAGGAATTCATGTCGGCCAACCGCGGCGGCATGTCCGAAGATCGCGACGGCTCCCCGGTGTTCCTCGCGCGCAACGCGTGGGAACTCGGCTACATCGCCGAGAAGAGCCCCAAGGTGAAGTTCTCGGATATCCGCGAGCGTTCCTAGCCCCGAGCTTCGCTCGGCCTCCTGAGCGTCAGGACATCGCGAAGCGATGTCCGGGAGCGCCGAAGGAAGAGCGATCACACGAAGCTCAGAATGGCAGTACGCCTGTAATGCATGGCTCCGGGCTTTCTATGCCCGGCCGTGTGTGGAAAGTTTACCGCCTCATTACAGAACAGCGGGACAGGCCATGCACGACATCGTCATCCGGGGCGGCACCATCGTCGACGGCACCGGCGCGCCGGCCTTCCAGGGCGATGTCGCGATCGACGGCGACAGGATCGTTCAGGTCGGCGGCAAGGCAGGTCCGGGCAAGCGTGAGGTCAGGGCCGAGGGCCGGCTGGTCACGCCGGGCTGGGTCGACGTCCACACCCATTATGATGGCCAGGCCACTTGGGATCCCGTGCTGGCGCCGTCCTCGTGGCATGGCGCCACGACCCTCGTGTTCGGCAATTGCGGCGTCGGCTTCGCGCCGGTGCGGACCGAGCACCAGAAGGCCCTGATCGAGATGATGGAGGGTGTCGAGGACATCCCCGGCATCACTCTCACCGAAGGCCTCAAGTGGGACTGGGAGAGCTTCCCGGAATATCTCGACGCGCTGGAGCGCCTGCCGCGCACCATCGATATCGGCGCCCAGGTCGCGCACCATCCGCTGCGCGTCTATGCCATGGGCGAGCGCGCCATCAACCGCGAGATGGCGACGCAAGAGGACATCGAGCTGATGGCGCGGCTCACCGAGGAAGCGCTGAAGGCCGGCGCCGTCGGCTTCACCACCAGCCGCAGCGACCAGCACAAGACCCTGGCCGGCGACCTGGTGCCTGGCCGCTTTGCCGAGCATGAGGAGCTGATCGCGATCGGCAAGGCGATGGGCCGCGCCGGCGTCGGTACCTTCGGCTTCCTGTCCGACTTCAATGACGAGAAGGCGGAATGGAGCTGGATCCGCGAGGTCGCGAAGGAGAGCGGCCGGCCGGTCTGGTTCCTGCTGACCGACCGCAGCTACGATCCGCAGCGCTACAAGCGCCTGATGGACAGCGTGCGCGCCTGCCGCGCCGACAACCTGCCGCTCTATGCCCAGGTCGCGGGGCGTCCCGTGGGCCTGACGCTCGGCCTCAACACCTCGCTCAATCCGTTCGGCCTGCGCGAGGGCTATGCCAATCTCGCCCATCTGCCGCCGGCCGAGATGCTGGCGAAGCTGCGCACGCCGGAAGTGCGCCGCCTGATCCTGTCGCAGGAGGCCTCGCCGCGCCTGCTCGAAGTGCTTCCGCCGCTGTCGCGCCAGATCGCGACGCGCTGGGACCGCATGTATCCGCTGGGCGACAAGCCGGACTACGAGCCCGCGCCGGAGCGCAGCATCGAGGCGCTGGCCAGGGAAGCGGGCGTGACGCCGCAGGAATATTGCTACGACTATCTGGTCGGGGCCGAGAACCGCATGGTCTATTTCCCCGTCACCAACTACGTGCACGGCGATCTCGAAGTCGTACGCGAGATGATCGAGGATCCGCACACCATCCTCGGCCTGTCCGACGGCGGCGCGCATTGCGGCGTGATCTGCGATGCCTCGCTCAACACGTCGATGCTGCAGCACTGGGTGCGCGACCGCACGCGCGGGCCGCGCCTCGGCCTCGAGTTCGTGGTCAAGCGCATGACCAGCAGCACCGCCGACTTCTACGGCTTCGCGGATCGCGGCCGCCTGCAGGTTGGCAAGAAGGCGGACGTCAACGTCATCGACTTCGACGGGCTCAACTTGCACAGCCCGAAGATGATCTTCGACCTGCCGGCCGGCGGCCGCCGCCTGATCCAGAGCGTCGACGGCTACGACATGACGATCTGCTCCGGCACGCCGATCTTCGAGAAGGGCGAGGAGACCGGCGCGCGGCCCGGCAAGCTGGTCCGTTCGACGGCCTGATCTACCTCTTCGGCGACCAGCCGTAGGCCTTGGCGCAGGCGCCGCCCATCAGCATGGCGCGTTCGCTGTCGCTGAGCGTCTTGGTCTCCAGGAACGGCTTCACGGCGTTCTCGTAGTTCACGACGGCGAAGGCGCGGGTCCAGTCGGTACCCCACAGGCAGCGCTCGAAGCCCCAGGCGTCGAAGATGCGCTTCAGCGGGTCCCAGATGTCGGGGAACGGATAGGGCTGCTTCGAGAGCGTGCAGGCACCGCTGATCTTGATCACCGCGTTCGGCCGCTTGGCGAGGTCGAGGATCTTCGGCAGGTCGGCCCACGGTTCCGCCGGCGCGGGCGGGACGCGCGGCTGCACCAGGCCGAGATGGTCGACGATGAACCGTGTCTTCGGATGGCGGTCGATGATCTGCATACCCTCGTCGACCCGGCCCCAGAACAGGAAATTGAGCGGGAAATCGTACCGGACCGCGGCCTTGCAGATTCGGTCGAGGCCGGGATGGTCAGCGGCGCGCTTTTCCTCCTCGCGCAGGAAGATGCGGATGCCGACGGCGCCCTGCGTCTCCTTCCACTTCGCGATCACGTCGGCCACGTTTTCGTCATCGGGATCGACCGGCTTCACGATGGCCATGCGCGTTGGATGACGCCGCGCCACCTCCTCGGCGTAGCTCGCGTCATAACGGTATGTCGCGAAAGGCGAGATCATGATCGCGCCGTCGACGCCGACTGCGTCCATGGCCGCCACCATCTCGTCGCCCGTCACGTGCGGAGGCCAGTTCGGGATCGTGGCCCAGGGCCGCTTCGGCGTGTTCGCCTCGTAGGCGTGGACCTGGGAATCGATGATCGGCATGGGGTGTTTCCTCTCTCTCTTCATGTTCCTCTCCCCCTATCGGGGGAGAGGAGTTTGAAGGTTACTTCTTCTTCC
Source organism: Reyranella sp. (assembly GCA_017990895.1). Taxonomy (GTDB): domain Bacteria; phylum Pseudomonadota; class Alphaproteobacteria; order Reyranellales; family Reyranellaceae; genus Reyranella. The sequence continues at coordinate 1,826 of JAGNNA010000040.1, read as the reverse complement.
GCTCGGTTACCGGCACGGTGACTTCGTCGGTGCGCAGCTTCTCCAGCGCGCCGGCTCCGAGGCCGAGAAGTTCGCCCAGCACCGCATCGGTATGCTGCCCCAGGGTCGGTGCCGGGCGCTTGATCTGCGACTTGCCGCCGGTGTGGAGCCGGATGGGCGAGATCGGCACGCGGGTCCTGCCGCGGCGCGGGTGCTCGACATCGACCCAGAAGCCGCGGGCTTCGAGATGGGGGTCGTAGGCGACTTCGCGCGCGGTCTTCACCGGGGCGCAGGGGACGCGCGCTTCGGTGAGCGCGGCCAGCACCTCGTCCTTGGTCTTCGGCAGCGTCCAGGCGTCGACCATGTCGTCGATCACGGCCATGTTCTTGGCGCGGCCCGGCGTCGTCATGAACTCGGGATTGGTCAGCAGGTCCTGGCGGCCCAGCATCTCGCACATCGATACCCAGTGCCGCTCGGCCGAGGTGAAGATCGCGACATAGCCATCGCGGCAGCGATAGGTGTTGTAGGGCGCCATGGCGAGGGCGGGGTGCCGGTTGCCGGTGCGGTCGGGCACGTTCTTGTCGCCGTCCATCACGGCACCCAGCGCCGAAGCGATCGAGATCGCTCCGGCCTCATGCATCGCGACCTCGACCCGCTGGCCCTTGCCGGTGCGCTCGCGCTGCACCAGCGCGCCCAGAATGCCGGCGCAGAGATGGATGCCGGCCAGGAAGTCGCACACCGCGGCGCCGGCCTTGGTCGGCGGCCCGTCGGCATCGCCGGTGGCGTTGGTGATGCCGCTCATCGCCTGGATGGTGACGTCCATCGCCGCGAGGTCGCGATAGGGGCCGTCGAGGCCGAAGCCCGAGCTGCCGCCATAGACCAGGCGCGGGTTCAGCTTGCTCAGCACGTCGTAGCCTAGGCCGAGCCGGTCCATGACGCCGGCGGCGAAGTTCTCGATCAGCACGTCGGCCTTCTCGACCAGCGCCAGGAACAGCTCTTTGCCGCGCGGCTGCTTGAAGTCGAGCACCACCGACTCCTTGTTGGAGTTCAGCATGACCAGCGGATAGGGCTCGACCTCGCGCTTGCGCCGGCGCACCACGTCGCCTTCCGGGGGCTCGATCTTGAGCACCCGCGCGCCCATGAAGGCGAGCTGCAGGCCGCAATAGGGGCCGTTGTAGATCTGCCCGAGATCGAGGACGAGCATGCCGTCGAGCGGCCGTCGTATCTGGGGCTGGATGGTCATGGGGGCGTTCTCTCCGATGCGTTGGGGAGACTGTAACGCGAACGGGCGGCGCGGGGAGGGTGGAGTGCGTTCCCGGTCCGTTGTGCGAGCGGAAAAGGCGCTCTAGGTTCCCCGCCATGAGCACAATTACGCGAATCGACGGCGGCCCGCGCATGAGCGAGGCGGTTTCCCTAGGCAACCGCATCCATTGCTCGGGCATGATCCCCGAGGACACGAGCGCCGACATCACCGGCCAGGTGCAGCAGACGCTGGCCGAGATCGACTCGCTGCTGGCCAAGAGCGGCAGCGACAAGTCGAAGATCCTGACCGCCACGATCTGGCTGAGCGATATCGGCGATTTCGCCGCCATGAACGAAGTCTGGGACGCCTGGGTCGTGCCCGGCCATACGCCGGCCCGCGCGACGGTCCAAGCCCGGCTGAGCGACCCGAATATGAAGGTCGAAATCATGGTCGTCGCGGCGATCTAGCCTCTGCTAATGTCCCGCCCGTTTTCCGGTTTCATCGAGGAGAGACAATATGAGCATCAAGCGCATCAACGCCGGCGCCCGCATGAGCAGCGCCGTGGTCCATGGCGACACGGTCTATCTCGCCGGCCTGACCGCCG
>JAGNNA010000338.1:2421-5503 GCA_017990895.1 Reyranella sp. | reverse complement strand
ATGAAATGGCGCGTCAGTTCGAGACCGCCATCATCGTCGTCACCCACGACGAGAAGATCATTCCGACGTTCAAGCGGATCTATCACATCCGCGACGGGGTGACCCATGAGGAAGCAGGCGAGGGGAGGCCGTTCGCCTGACGCTGATGTGCAGTGAACCCGAGAGGCGCGGACCGTTACGCCGGAAGCTGGCGGCCGAGGTGGCGATGTTTCGCGATCTATCGCCACAGAACGGCATCAAGCGCCGCGTTCTGTCGGTCAGACTGACGGTAAAATGACATGCACGTGCGAATAAGCTCTGATGCGGTAGTGAGTTACGATGGTGCGAGATAATTGAGTGGGAATAGGGAGCGTAGCGCGCGGGCGTCGCCATGACGCGATCCACCGAAGCGGCACCGTCCAAGCAGCCCGGTCGTGAATCCGGACAGGACCTCGCCACGCTGTCGGTCCCGGACACACTTGCCGCGCTCCGGGTGGACCCGCGAGCGGGCCTGTCGAGCACGGAAGTCGAGGCGCGCCGGGCGCAGCACGGTAGGAACGAAGTAGCCGAGCAGGCGGATCATCCTTTCCTGCGGTTCCTGGCGAAGTTCTGGGGCATCTCTGCGTGGATGCTCGAACTGATCATGGTGTTGTCGGCATTCCTCCGCAAGTTCTCGGACCTGGCCGTGGTAGGTGCGCTGCTGATCGTGAACGCCGTGCTGGGCTTCATGCAGGAGCGTCGGGCTGCTGGCGTGGTGCAGGCGCTGCGGCGAAAGCTCCAGGTTTCCGCGCGCGTCCTCCGTGATACGAGCTGGCAAGTAGTTGCCGCAAGCGAACTCGTCCCGGGGGACATCGTTCGCCTGCGCCCGGGCGACATCGTCCCGGCGGACCTGAAACTCCTCGCCGGTGACCTGAGCGTCGACCAGTCGACGCTCACGGGCGAGTCGGGCAACGCCGGGAAGGCAGCGGGTGCTGTGGTCTCGTCGGGATCGGTCGTTCGTCATGGCGAGGGCAACGGCGTAGTGATGCTCACCGGTGCCCGCACCTACTTCGGCCGCACGACCGAACTGGTGCAGGCGGCGCGACCGAAGCTCCACATCGAAGCCGTAGTGGCGAAGATCGTCCGCTGGCTCTTTCTCATCGTCGGCATGCTGCTGTGCTTCGTGGTCGCATTGTCACTGGTCCGAGGGACGCCGCTCCTGGAGATGGCGCCGCTGATGCTGGTGTTGCTGATGAGCGCGGTGCCGGTGGCCCTGCCGGTCATGTTCACGGTCAGCATGGCCGTGGGATCGAGGGAACTGGCCAGGCGCGGCGTCCTGGTCACGCGCCTGAGTGCGGCCGAGGACGCGGCGACGATGGACGTGCTCTGCGTGGACAAGACGGGCACGATCACAATGAACCGCCTGGCCGTCACCGGCGTGATCGCCTTCGGGCCGGCGACTGAGGAGGATGTCCTGCGCACCGGTGCCCTGGCGTCGCAGGAAGCCAACCAGGATCCGATCGACCTCGCCTTCCTGGCCGAAGCCAAGGCCAGGCGGGTCTTCGACGCCGGGCCGACCGTCACGCCGGTTTCCTTCGCGCCCTTCGATGCCAAGACGCGTCGAACCGAAGCCATCGTTGAGCAGGACGGGCAGCGGCAACGCGTGATGAAGGGCGCCGTTCGCGCCCTGGCCGCGGCCTGCGAGTTGCCCCCCGCCGAGCTTGAATCGCTCGAGCTGCGCGTCAGCGCCGCAGCCGGGCACGGATATCGGACGCTCGCGGTTGCGCGGGGGCCGGAGAGCGGCACCCCGACGATGATCGGACTGGTGACCTTGTTCGACCCTCCGCGCCCCGATGCCCGCCAGCTCATCGCCGAACTGCGCGCGCTCGGAGTCTCGGTCAAGATGCTGACAGGAGATGCTCTGGCTGTCGCGAAAGACATCGCGCAAGGCGTGGGGCTCTCGAACATCCGGCGTGTTGCCGACCTCAAGGCTGCCGGCGCGGAGGCAGGCAACGAAGCGGTCGACCTGTTGGCGGGTGCGGACGGCTTCGCCGAGGTGTATCCCGAGGACAAGTACATCGTCGTGAAGCATCTGCAGGCCGCGGGCCACGTGACCGGCATGACGGGCGATGGCGTCAACGACGCACCGGCGCTGCGTCAGGCCGAAGTCGGCATTGCAGTGAGTTCCGCAACGGATGTCGCGAAGGGGGCCGCCAGCGTGGTGCTGACGGACCCGGGGCTGACCAACATCGTAGAACTGGTCGAGCAGGGGCGGTCGATCTACCAGCGCATCCTGACCTGGATCATCAACAAGATCAGCCGCACCATCCTCAAGGCGGCGTTCGTCGCGATTGCCTTCGTGGCCACGGGCAAGTTCGTCGTCTCCGCGTTCGCGATGCTGTTGCTCGTGTTCATGACGGACTTCGCCAAGATCGCGCTGGCTACCGATCGAGTCCAGCCCTCAAGGCAGCCGGAGACCTGGAACATCGGCGGCTTCGTTGCGGTCTCCGTGGTGCTGGGTGTTGTGATGGTTGCGGAGGCGCTGTTCGCGCTCTGGATCGGGTGGACCAGGTTCGATCTGGCTACCAACAACGATGCTCTCTACACCTTCAGCTTTCTGACTTTGCTGTACTTCGCTGTCTTCTCAATCGTCTCGGCCCGCGAGCGCCGGAGGTGGTGGGCGACGATGCCGAGCCTGTCTCTTGGCATCGCGCTCGCGTTGGATGCCCTGGTCGGCACGCTGCTGACCTACCTCAATATCCCGGGACTCGGGCCGCTGCCGGGGTGGCACTCGTTCGCCATCTTCGTCTATGCGCTGGTGTCCTGCCTGGTCCTGAACGACGCTATCAAGGTGACGCTTCTCAGGCGGTGGGGGCCCAAGCGTGCGACCTGACCGCCGTGGACACGGGGCGCGCGTCCTCAACGGCCTGGCGGCTGCTTCGGCTTGCGCACACGTACCGGCGATGTGATGCTGCAGGTCGATAGGGCCACCATGGCCACACCGAGTCGATGACAGTGAAGCCGCATCGGCCTGGAACAGGAAGCAACTTCGTGTCGACGCCGCTCGGAGCCCGCTCATATCCACCATGAAGGTGATCGTCGTGATTCAGTGGACGGAGGATGT
>JAGNNA010000338.1:0-2321 GCA_017990895.1 Reyranella sp. | reverse complement strand
CACACCGAGTCGATGACAGTGAAGCCGCATCGGCCTGGAACAGGAAGCAACTTCGTGTCGACGCCGCTCGGAGCCCGCTCATATCCACCATGAAGGTGATCGTCGTGATTCAGTGGACGGAGGATGTCCTGCGCAACGTCGGCGTTGACCTGGAGCGCGCGCTGTGGTCGTGGCAGGGCCTTGCAACCCTGGCCATCCTCGCGCTAGCCGCCTATGGCACTCGCGCAGTTGATGCCAGGGCACGGGGCAATGCAGCAGGGGGCAAGCCGGGAGGGAGTGCGCTTTGGGGTGCACTGGCACGGCGGGTTGCCCCTGCCGCGATCCTGAGCGGCCTGGCGTTACTGGCGTGGGCTGCCTGTGGCGTCATGGGCGAGCCGGCATTGGTGTTCCAGGCACTGTTCGTGCTCGGCGCGCTGATGGTCCTGATCCGGACCGCAGTGCACCTGATGATGCGCACGCTTTCACCCCTTCCGTATCTGTCGCGGCTGGAACGGGTCCTCGGGTGGGCCCTCTGGATGCTTGTCATTCTGCTGTTGCTGCGCTGGCTCGAACCTGTAGCCGGCGTCCTGCGCGCGATTTCGATTCCCTTCGGAGGGAGAATCGTGTCGCTGCTCGACGTGATTCGCGCCGTAGTGGTGCTGGTTCTGTTCATCGGTGGCGCTACCTATCTGGGCGCCGTGATGGAGCGGCGAGTGCTCGGGGTGTCGGCCCTCCCGATAGGCGTGCGGGTCGGCGTCGCCAAGGTGTCACGTGTCCTCCTGATAGTCGTGGCCGTGGTGCTGGGGCTGACCACGCTGGGTGTCGATCTGACGGCGCTGACTGTGATCGGCGGAGCCGTCGGCGTGGGAATCGGCTTTGGATTGCAGCGCATCGCGTCGAATTTCGTCAGTGGCTTCGTGCTTCTGGGCGACAGGTCGATTCGTCCGGGAGACGTGATAACCATCGGATCCCGCTTCGGCGTCGTACGCGAACTTCGGGCTCGTTACGTCGTGGTCCGCGATCGGGACGGCGTGGACACGCTGATTCCGAACGAAAACATCATCACCTCCGAAGTCATCAACTGGAGCTACGCGGACCGGCACATCAGGCTGAAGGTGCCAGTTCAGATCAGCTACGAGGACAATCCGCGAAATGTCATTTCGCTGATGGAGGAGGCGGCCAGGTCTCATCCGCGTGTCGAGCGCGAACCGGCGCCGGCGGCGCGCGTCATGGGATTTGGTGAAAACGGCATCGAACTGGAATTGCGGTTCTGGATCCAGGACCCGGAGGACGGAGTCAACAACGTTCGATCAGACATCTTCCTCGCTATGTGGGATGCGTTCAAAGCGGCCGGGGTTACCATTCCATATCCGCAACGGGACATCCGCATTCGCGGCCAGGCAGGGCCGACCCAGGGAGCCGAGTAGCGCCGTGCCGGTTCCCCAGCCACATGCGATCGCTGTCCTGGTCATTGCGGTTGTCGCGTTCTATCTCTATACGCGGCCGAAGATCCGGATGGAGTTGGTGGCCATGTTGCTCCTGGTCGCGCTGGTCGTGACCTTCCACCTGTTTCCGCTGCACGATGGCTCCGTTCATATCAGCGATGTGAATGTCCTGTCCGGATTCGGTCATCCAGTGCTGATCGCCATTCTCTGCCTGATGATCCTGGGCCGCGGAATGCTGATGACGGGAGCGCTCGAACCCGTTGTACGGCTGTTGACCAGGTTGTGGAAGTGGTCTCCCTCGGCAGGCCTTCTGCTGACGCTGCTATTTGGCGTGTTCGCCAGTGCCTTCATCAACGACACGCCCGTTCTCGTGATGATGCTGCCGATGTTGCTGGGTATTGCGGAACGTACCGGAACCTCGGCAGCCAAGACCCTGATGCCGGTTAATTTCGCGATTCTTGGCGGCGGCATGGTCACTTCTCTCGGAACGTCAACCAACCTGCTGGTGATTTCGATAGCCGCAGATCTCGGTGTTCGGCAGATTGGCATCTTTGACTTCACTGCCATTTCAGTCGGCGCCCTGCTCGTGGCCATTCCCTACCTCTGGTTGATCGCGCCGCGCTTGCTGGCTGCGGGTGCGCCGGGGGGCGCTGCGCATCGGCGCCTGTATGAGTCGAATATTCGGGTAACCGACGGCAGCGCGCTGTCGGGTAGAACGCTTGCGCAGGTGTCATCCTCCCTGGGACGACAACTGCCCCTGCTGCAGGTTGCGCGAGCAGGCCGGTGGGTCTCGATGGAGTCCGTGCAACAGTTCATGCCGGGTGACGAGTTGCTGTTGTCCGATACGCCGACCGGGCTGCGGGAGATTGCGTCGACGTTTTCGGTGGAGTTGTTTGA
>JAGNNA010000337.1 GCA_017990895.1 Reyranella sp. | reverse complement strand
ATCTTGTCGGCAGGGACTTCGACCCGGAGCGCAATACAGCCCAGCGACTGCGGGGGCTCGAATTGCAGGAGTCCATCGGCCGCCACTGCACCGGCGCCGCCGGTGCCTCCACTTCCGGCCATCGCCACCAGTGACCAGCCGCATACGAGAACCGCCACACAGAGAATCCTGTTCATTGCGCACCTCCTCCTACTGGCCCATATCGGGCAGGCAAAGCGTTGTCGGCGTAGTGACACGCAGGTCGCTCGTCGTTGAATCAGCGGCATCACTCGCGCTCGTGACCGAGAACCGATGATCGCAGCCCGGATAGCACAGCAGGCCGCCCCAACGGACCTCGTGCTGCCACAACGCACCGTCCCAGTACACAAGATGTCCGACACCGGGGTCTCCCCAGTGCAGGTCGAGCGTCTCGGCCGGCTCGATCCCGATGCTGCAGGCACTGTTCAGCGGGTACTGGCGGTAGTTCTGCACGTGCACCTTGTCCCGGCGAAGGTCGCCGCGCACGTTGGCCGAGCGCCACTTGAAGATCCAGTTCATGGAGCCCGGCTGCAGCTCGAAGTCAAAGTCGGGCTCCGGGTCGTTCCTCGTCCTGGGCTTCAGGACGACGGCCTCGTTCTCTTCGAGCGTGATCTCCGTTTTGACCGCGACGCTCACACTGTCTCTCTCCCCGGAAGGATACCGGGCGACCACGGTGACTTCGTCCGGCGCGTTATCTCCCAGGCCGAACAGAAGCAGCCCGGGCCGCTGGCCGCCGCGTCCGCTCCCGCCGTCCACCCGCTGAGTCCAGCGCCGACCGCCGCCGGTGACCGCCACCTCGGCGCCGATCAGCCCGCCGTTGGAGCTGCCGGTCGTGCCCAAATGCACCGCCAGCCATTTCTGCCCCGCGGCCGGCTCATCGCTGCCCACCAGGTTCTGCCGCACGTTCTTGTACTGGAACTGGTCGGTCTTAAGCCGCCCCAGATACAGGTCCGGATCGTGGTCTTTGTTGAAGTCGCCGGCGATCGCACCGCCCGCGCCGCCGCTCCGCAGGCCGAGCGTATACGCCAGATCGCGGTACGTCGGCGCGGTACCGTAGACGTCGGCCATGTACAGCGCGGTCTCGCCCGAGCGCGGCAGCAGCAGGTAGTCCTCCTGGCCGTTCAGGTCGAAGTCCGCCACCACCGCACCAGTCCAGGATCCGGATGCAGCCAGTTCGATCGGCGTGAACGACTTCGACCCGGGCGAACCGTCGTAGTTGTTTTTCAGGATGAACGCCCGGCCAGGCGCCGACGCCTCCGTCACCAGCAGATCCGGGTATGGATCATGGTCGTAGTCGATGATACTGACGGAGTTCGCGCCGCTGGCCGCACCGGTGGTGGCCCAGTTGCCGGCGACGAGCTGCGCATCGCCCGCCCCCACGGAGTAGCCCGTGTTGTCCAGCACAATCGGGTACTCGCCGACCATGCGCGCCTGCACCAGCTCCGGGTCCCCGTCGCGGTCCAAGTCGACCCAGCAACCCGACGGCGTCACGTTGCCCGTGGCCGAGCTGCCGAAACCGGTCAGTGCGAAGGAGCCGGCGCCGTTGTTGCGAAACACGAGAGTCGCGCTGTTGAAGCTGCCGGCGTCCGCAAGCAGTCGCATCGGGCCGTCGTAGTCTGTGGTCGTCACCACCAAGTCCAGGAAGCCGTCGCGGTTGTAGTCGCCCCAGAAAGAGGCGAGACTGCCGGCCAACTGGGATCGCGCACTCCCGAACGCGCCTGCGGTCACGTTGACGAAACTCCCCTCGACTTCGTCGAGGCGATTCTCGTACAGGACGGCCGAGTCGAGCCCACAGACGAAGAAATCGTTGTCGCCGTCGTTGTCGAAGTCGGAGAAGGAAGCACCGCGGCTGGCGACAGGAATCGCAGCATCAAGTAACTGGCTTCGCGCGTCCACATATTGAGGCACGCCGTTCTCTACGGTGCTGCGCAGCATGAAAAGCGGCTGGGTCGTGCCGTCGTCGACTGTCACAACCAGCAATTCCAGCGCTACCGAATCCAGCGGTGCAGCCGCAAAGTATACGGCCGCGTACGGTGTCGCCGTCGTGTCCAGCGGAGACTGGGCGTATAGAGCTCCGGTATCCTCCGACACGTCGATGAACTTCGCCTTGCTTGCCACCGCCTCCACCACCACATCCTGCTTCGCCGCGGCTCCACCGGTCACCCACGTCCGCACCGACGCAGCGTGGTCGCCGACGCCGACATTCACCTGGCACCGGTCCGACGTGTAGATGCCGTCACCCGCCGTCGCGTCTTCGCCCTCGCCGTCGTCGCGCAGAGGCAATGTCGGCGGCCCGCCAAGGCCGTACAGATCCACCGACACCGAGTCGATCGCGCCCGCGGCTGCGATCTCCAGAGCGACGACAGTCGTGGTGTCAAGGCTGGCCGCCGCGATCGGGTAGCGTGCCCGGTCCGCCACCTGGGCGGGGAGGGATGACATCGTAAAGGTCGAGCCGCTGACAGCGGTGCCGACCGTGTATGTGGTCATCGTGCCGCCGTCCTCGAAGACCCGAAAGAGCACGGGATTCCCAGCTTCGCCCTCAATCAAGAGGTCGCCGTCGATGACGAACTCGATCTCCGTCGGATCGATGCCGGCCTTGAGGAGATCATCGATCGCCACGTTGACCGTGGTGCCGGCCGCAATAGTCAAGGTCCGATGGTCGGGCACGATCACATCGCCGCCGACCCAAAGCTCATGGGCCCAGGTCGTGTCCGCGAGCGTGGCTACATTCCCGTACATCGTGAGCGCGCGATAGGCGTTCGTGCGACCGGTGCCCATCCAGTTCAGGGTGTCGCCCGTGGCGATGATCGGGTCCACGCCGCGCTTGATCATCCAGATGATGTCGTCGCGGTCCATGTGCGGGTAGGCGGACTTCACCAGCGCCGCAACACCGGCGACGATCGGGCCGGCAAAGGAGGTGCCGGACTGGGTGTCGTATCCGCTGCCCCAGGGAACTGCGATCTTCAGGCCCGAGGCCCGGGCACTCACGGTGACAAAGGGGCCGTATGTGCTTAGATAGGGCTCGCCAAGAACGATCTCATGCCATCTCCCATCCTCGTAGTCCGTTCCACCCACGAGGACGACCTGGTCAATTGCCTCCAGCCAGTGGTGCTCCCAGTACCCACTGTTGCCGGCGCCATTGATGTACACTGCACCGTCGTCTACCGCTTCCTGTATGGCGTTGCTCAAGTGGCCGCCACGCGGATTCTGATCCATCGCGGTCACAATGATGTCCGGATGGAATGTCGCCGCATACTTGATACCGGCGGCCATCGCGAGTTCGTTGACGCCGCACACGTCACATCGCCCCGCGATCGAGTCCCATGAGTGTCTGCCCACACGAACCGGGAGTATCTTGACGCCGGGGGCAACCCCCATCAACTGGCCGCCGGACAGTGACGTGGCAATCTGCGTCAGCATGCCCGAACCATGGCTGCCAAGGGTGAATACATCGTTATCAACGCCGGAATAGTCTTCGTGACTGCAAAGTCCCAGCGAATGGGTCGTATCCAAATCAAGAAAATCGTACCCGTGAACATCATCCTCGGCACCATTCTCGTCGTCATCATCCGGCAGGTCGCCCAGCCAGCCTTCGTCATCGATCCAGATGTCCGGATGGAGCTCGTTGTTGCTCAATCCGTCGCCAATGCGATAGGTTGGATCCTGCGTGAAGTTGTATGTCCAGTCCTCGTAGGAATTATTGATGGTATCAACGGTCACGGAATAGGCCGTATTGGTCCTGATCCGCGCCTTCTGTTGCATAGGGTCGCCACCGACCAAATAGAGCCATCTCCCGACAAGCGCATCCGGTGCCCAGTTCTTCGAGAAGTCGAATATGGTTCGCACATTCACGGAGTCGACTTGACCGATGATCATATCGCTCTCGGCGTCGTTTTCCCTGCTCCGGCCCCAGCTGTCCTCATCGATGAGCCCGTCTCCATCGTCATCATGGAACGGAATGCCGGGTGCCGGCACGGAATCCATCGACGCATCGCCAAGAGGATCGTTTGGGTTAGTGTAGAAGACGCCGCTTGTGAAGTAGTACAGCGACTCGGCTGTCGAGCAGGCGTAGGGCGGGAACTCGGCGCCGAATTCCGGGTGCCTCCAATCGAAGCCCGTGTCAAGGACCGCAACCAGTACATCCGGAGAACCCCGCGTGATGCCCCAAGCCTGCGGCATGTCCATGTCAGTGTCAGAGCACGTCCAATTCTTCGGCGTACAATAGTCGCCGGCCACCGTGTCCGATGGGCATTGCGCCGGGCGCATCTTCCGGTGCAACTGGACCTGACCATCACCCGGCTCAGGACGGCAAAATCGGTCCTTGTTCTGCGGGGGAAACCACGCCGTAACATTCTCGCCTGCAACACCGGCCATTTCACTGGCGCTGATGTAGGCCACTTTCGGCAGGGGCGCGGTTGGAGGGAACTGGAGCTTCGCGTACTCGCTGGCGAGCATCGTCACGCGATATGGTCCGGCGACATCCCGTGCACCGCGCGCCGTGGGAACGCCGTGTTCCAGCTTCAACACGCCGGGCAGGCCATCCAGCACGACCGTACCTGTGGCAGTCTCGATCTGGATATGGCCGGCCACTATCGCCGGCATGACCAGCAACTCGCCCTCCTCGAACTGGAGGATCAGTGTCTCCGTCGGCACACCCAGATCCACCGCGCTCGACAGGGTCGCCAGGGTGGCAGCTGCCGTGAAGGAGGCGAGACACAAGAGATTCCTTGACCAGCGTCGAATCCGGAAGCGGAGCATTTTCATCGAGCTACCTCCTCACGATAGCGGACAACTGGATGGCGTGATGTCGGGCATGACGGCATTTGCGCGGGCAAGAAGAACCGGCGGCTTGCGCGAGAAGCGACTGCACGCACCACCGACCAAGCGGTAATCAGGAGGGGGGGGGGGCCGAATTTCGGCCAGCGCGCATCAGTTCACCACCTGCGCTGAATGCAGCGCGCCAAACAATCAAGTCGATATGGGCGAGGCATCGAACCGGCGTGACTGTAGACGCTGACGCGCAGGTCGGTCAAGCGGAATGTTCATGTCGGCATCAACCACAGGACACACGGACTACCAACGTCGAATCTGCGTTCGCCTCCATCGCCTCGGCACGAAGTGGCCGAGGTGCACTCTTGCTTACACACGTTCATGCCGCCATGCTCGTCGCCTGATAAGTGTCCATCGGCTGCATGCGGCAGCGGCCGCAATCCGTTGCGCAAACCGGCGCCTGTCGGCACGCTTGAGCAGAAGCGAGCAGACGCTTGCCGGCGCACGAATGATCTCGACGCACTCCCGAGCCCCCGCGTGCGCCGGCAGCATCCAGCCTCCGCATGTGGCGGCTACCCGCCTGCGGTACCCCCCACCCCTTGTGGATCGCCGACGCGGCCAAATATTCGCTTTATTTTCGCTTTTTTCGATTGACAAAACAGTCATTTGTCTGTTTAAATATCCCTGTCGAACCGGAGCACCTTCAACAGGAGACCAGGCCCATGCCCCCGCGCAGCACCCCGAAAG
>JAGNNA010000336.1 GCA_017990895.1 Reyranella sp. | reverse complement strand
TCACCTCCGCGTCGAGGATGGGTTCGTACTCCGGACGGCGCGCGAAGATGCCGATATTGGCATTGTAGCCCTTGTCGCCGGAGCGGCCGTAGGCGAGCGCGATCAGCGGCACGGTGGCGGTATCGTCCGCCGGCAACGGAGCCGCCGCGGGCGCCTCGGCGGGGAGTTGTGCCGGGGTGAAGCCTCCGCTGCGGGCGCCTTCCTGCATCGCGATCTTGTGACCGTCGACATCGACCGTGACCGGCACCATCGACTTCGGCACCAGACAGGAGAACATGCGGATGACCGGCGACGGCGAGACGCGCCCGGCGCCGAAGCTGCCCGTCATGCCGACCACGCCGCCGGTCGACATCGGCGAGATCTCGCGTCCGAGAAGCGCGAGCGCTTCCTTCTGGTCGTGCCGGGCGGCGATCTTCACCACGACCTCGCGGGCCTCGGGCACGCGGCCGTGCGGCCCATAGGTGGCCTCGCTGCCGATCACCTCGATACTGACCTCGCGATAATCCGCCATGCCCTTCTCGGCGAACATGCGGCGCGTCTTCCTGATGATCGACTCCGCGCTGTGGCGACCTTTCGCGACCGCCTCGCGCCCACCCATCATGAAGATCGAACTGAACTTGTAGCCATCGGGCCAGGTGGTCGAGACCTTGTAGGTATCGGTGGCCGGCCGGCCCCTTGCGCCGCTCACCCGCACGCGATCCTTGCCGACCTGCTCGTATGTCGCCTGCGTGAAATCGCACACGACGTCCGGCACCATGTAGGCGCGCGGATCACCGATCTCGTAGAGCATCTGCTCGGCGACGGTCGCGGTGGTGATCAGGCCGCCGGTATCGTCGGGCTTGGAAAGCACGAAGCTGCCGTCGCTCGACACTTCGGCGATCGGGAAGCCCATGTTGTCGTAGCCGGGCACCAGCCGCCAATCGGTGAAGTTGCCGCCGTTGCACTGCGCGCCGCATTCGATGATGTGGCCGCACAGCGTGCCGGCGGCGAGACGATCGAACTCCTCCGGTGTCCACGAGAAGGCGTGGATCAACGCGCCCAGCGTAACGGCGGAATCGACACAGCGTCCGGTGATGACCACGTCGGCGCCTTCGGCCAGCGCCCGCGCGATCGGGAAGCCGCCGAGATAGGCATTCATGCTGGCGATCTTCGTTGGCAGCTCCGCGCCGGTGTCCATCTCGCGGATGCCGGCGGCGCGGAACTCCTCGACTCGCGGCAGGATGTCGTCGCCCAGCACGACCGCGACCTTGAGCGTCACGCCCGCGGCCTCGCAGGCCTTGAGCACCGCATCGCGGCAGGCCAGCGGATTGACGCCGCCGGCATTGGTCACGACCTTGATCTTCTTCTCGGCGATCTCGCGCGCCAGCGGCGCCATGACGACCGACACGAAGTCGATTGCATAGCCCGCCTGCGGGTTGCGCAGCTTCTGCGCCGCCATGATCGACATGGTGACTTCGGCGAGATAGTCGCTCACCAGATAGTCGACGTTGCCATGCCGCACGAGCTGCACGGCGGCGGTCTCGGTGTCGCCCCAGAATCCCGAATGGCAGCCGATGCGGACCGTCTTCTTGCTCATCGCGCAGCCCCTCTCGTCACGTTACTTCCTCTTGCGATTGACGAAGGCACCCATGCGCTCGATGTGCTCGCCCTCGGCAACCGACTGGGCGAAGGAATCGATGCCGGCCTGCACCGCCTCGTCGAGCGGCAGCCGCTCCCAGCGCCGCATCAGGCGCTTCTGCGCCCGCACGGCAAGCGGCGTCGCATCGACGATCGAATGCACGCAACGCTCGACGGCGGCATCGATCTTCGCCGTCTCGACGACTTCCTCGACCATGCCCCAGGCCTCGGCCTTGCGCGAATCGATGTTCTCGGCGGTCAGCAGCATCCAGGAGGTGCGACCCCAGCCGATCAGGCGGGGCAGCAGCGCCGCCTCGACGACGGAGGGGACGCCGACCTTGACCTCGGGCATGCCGAAATGGGCGGTGTCGGTGGCAATGCGCAGATCGCAGGCCGCCGCCACTTCGAGGCCGGCGCCCAGCGTGTAGCCTTCCAGGCGGCAGATCACCGGCACCGGACAGTCACGGATCGACTGGCAGAGCTTGTGGACCATGGTGATGAAGGCGCGGCCGTCCTCGGAGGTGCGCATCCCCGCCATGTGGTTGATGTCCGCACCGCCGATGAAGGCCCGGCCACCCGCACCGGAGAACACGACGACGCGCAGGTCTTCCTCGGCCGACAGCGCGTGGAAGGTCGCCGTGAGATCGTGCAGAGCGGCCGGATTCAGGACGTTGAGACGCCGCGCATTGTCGAATACGAGGTGGGCCACCACGCCGGCATCGCGCTTCTCGCGCCGGACCTCGATCTTGTGCGCGGACTCCGCCATGACGTTTCGCTCCGTGGGTCTTTGTGATTGCGTGATTCTCCCCTATTAAAAGCCGCCAACGACGCTTCACAAGAGCCAATGCCCGATACGATCGACCTCTCCCGCTACACCGTGTTCGTGCCGCCGGATCCGTTCGAGGATCATGTCGGGCCGTTCTATTTCGACATCCAGGGCGATGCCCGGAAGTCCGACACGGTGCACTGCGTGCTGCCGACCCTGCCGCGCCATGGCAACTACTTGGGCGGCGTGCATGGCGGCGGCATCCTGACCTTCGCCGACTACGCGCTCTGCCTGGTGGCCGGCCGCGCTGCCGACGGCGGCACCAACACGTCCTTCGCCATGACCGTGAGCATCGCCGTCGAGTTTCTGAACGGCGCGGTCATAGGGCCGCCGCTGGAAGCCCGCGGCGAGCCGCTGCAGGTCACGGGCCGCCTCGCCTTCGCGCGCGGCTCGATCACCCAGGAAGGCCGCACGATCGCACTGTGGTCGGGCGTGTGCCGCCACGTCGCGCGGGCCAAGGCGATGGCGCGCAAGGACGAGCAGGCGCCGTCGAGGATCGACCTGCCGCCGCAGGTCGTGCCCGAGGGCTTCGAGCCGTTCAAGGCCAGCGCCTACTCGACCCATATCGGCCCGGCCTTCGTGCGCAAGGAGACGGACGGCGCGTCGCTGGTCCAGCCGACGCTGGCGCGCATGTGCAACTCGGGCGGCGCGCTCCACGGCGGCTACATGATGAGCTTCGCCGACACCGCGATCACGCGCGCGGCGGCGATGACGACCGACCTCGCGCCGACCACCGTCTCCTTCGCCGCCGAGTTCCTGGCCGCGGGCGACATCTCCGCGCCGCTGGTCACGCGGGTCGAAGTGCCCAAGCGCGGCCGCTCGATCGCCTTCCTGCGCGGCCTGCTGGAACAGAACGGCAAGGCCCTGCTCTCCTACTCCGCGACGGTGATGCTGCGGCCGCGGGACTGATTCGCGCCGGCCTAGGCGGCGACGCGCGCCACTTCCTGCTCCAGGGCATGGCCGAGGCCGCGTACGGCAGGCAGATCCCGCGCGATGGCCGCGCGTTCCACGGCGGCGGCGATCGCGCCGAGCGCCACCGCGCCGATCATGCCGGACGCGCCCTTCAGCCGGTGCGCCGCCCGCGCGATCGTCTCGAAATCTTCAGTGTCGCGAATCTCCCGGTGGGCGCCCCGTGCCGTGTCGAGGAATTCGCGCTCGATCTCCGCGAGCGTGGCGGCATCACCGCCGAACAGTTCGACGAGCCGGTTGCGATCGTAGGCCTGGCTCATGATGCGCCCTGCCGGCGCGCATCCTTCAGCCAGACTTCGAGGGTGGCCTTCAATTGCTCGATGCCGACCGGCTTGGTGATGAAGCCGTCCATCCCGGACTCTCGGCTGCGCTCCTCCTCCGACTCCAGCGTGCTGGCGGTGACGGCGAGGATCGGAAGACGCGTGCTGCCGGTCGCGGCTTCGTGCTGGCGAATGCGCCGGGCCAGCTCGAAGCCGTCCATGTCTGGCATCTGCAGGTCGGCGAGCATCAGGTCGTAGGGACGCGAGCGCCACATTGCGAGCGCCTCCTCGCCGCCGGCCGCCATGTCGGCAGAGGTGCCCGCGAGCTCGAGCTGCCGCGCCAGGATCCGGCGGTTGACCGAATTGTCGTCGACCACCAGGACGCGACCGCCCAGCCGTCCACGCGGAACTGGTGCCTGAGCCACCGGCACCCCGCTGCCCGTCCGGCCGGCGGCCTGCGCGATCGCCCGCACCAGCACGTCGCGTCGCCACGGCCGCTTTAATTCGGCAAGACACACTTGATTGCTCGAGCCGTCGATGGTCACCGCCGTCTCGGACGACACCACGACATCGACCTCGGCTCCCGCGTCGCGCAGATAGCGCGCGATGGCGGCACTTTCCTGCGGGTCCGGCAGGGACAGTATCAGGGAGAGATTCTCGAGCGGAAACCCGGCGGTGATGGGTGCCGGCGGCGCCGCCTCGAGCCTCATCGTGACGACGAAGGTCGATCCCACACCCGGCGCGCTGTGCACCTCGACGCCGCCGTCCATCGCCTCGGCCAGCCGCCGCACGATGGACAGGCCGAGCCCGGTGCCCCCAAAGCGTCGGGTCGTCGAACTGTCGGCCTGGACGAACGGGTTGAACAGACGATCGCGCTGGGCGGCCGTGAGACCGATCCCCGTATCGACGACGCGGATGCAGAGGACAAGCGAGCCGTCCTGCTCTCCGCCGTCCCCCTCGAGGAAGAGGCGGACGCTGCCCTTCTCCGTGAACTTGATGGCGTTGCCCAGAAGGTTGAACAGGATCTGCTGGAGCCGCAGCGGGTCGCCGATCGCGCAAGCGGGCACGTCGGACGCCACATAGGCCGACAGGATCAGCCCCTTCTCGGCGGCCCGGGCGGCCAGCGCCTCGGCCGCTCCTTCGATCAGCTCGACGGTGGAGAATTCGACCCGCTCCAGGTCAAGACGCCCGGCCTCGATCTTGGAGAAGTCCAGGATGTCGTCGATGATCCGCAGCAGCGAAGCCGCCGAATAGCGCACCGTTCCCAGCTGGTCGCGCTGATCGGGCGAGAGTTCGGTGCGCTCCAGCACGTCGATCATGCCCAGCACGCCGTTCATCGGCGTCCTGATCTCGTGGCTCATCGTGGCGAGGAAGGTCGACTTGGCCTGGTTTGCCTTCTCCGCGTCGCGCTGGGCCGCAAGTGCTGCGTCGTAGGCGATTTGCAGGCGGCGGGCGAGATCCTCCTTCTCGTAGGCAAGCGCGATATTGTCGTACTGCCAGCGGTGCACGTCGCGCACATAGGCCATCAGATGGGCGACATAGGCGGCCCCGGCGATGCCCACGAGCTGATAGAACGGGCCGCCGGAAGCGATCAGGACCACCAGCAGGGGCGCCGCCGTGGCCACGGCAAAGGCATAGAAGGTGGGCGGATGGGCGGAGCGGATCGGCACGCCCGTCGTGATCGTGGCCAGCAGCACGAGCCCCAGCAGCATGCGCTGCAGCTCGAAATCGCGGGAGGCCAGCAGATAGCCCGCCCAGCCCCAGCAGGCGCCCCCGAGCAAGGTGAAGCCCGCGAACCACCAGCCCCAGAGCAGGGTCTGCTCGTCGTCGGGCCGGGCCTGCGCGAACCGGTGCCGGAGCAGGTCGAACCCCAG
>JAGNNA010000335.1 GCA_017990895.1 Reyranella sp. | reverse complement strand
CCTCAGCACCTGCATGGCCACGCCGTGCGTGTGGTCGTCGCCACCCTCGCGGCGCAACAGAAAGGGCGCCTCGCTGATGACGCGCAGGCCGAGATTCTCGGCAAGCGGCAGGATGTCGGAAAGTGCAATGGCCTTGCGCGGGTGGAACAGGCGCAGCGCGAAGCGATGCGCCGGCATGCCGGCGCGCCGGCCGACCTGCACGCCGAACGCCGCGCCGCCCACGAGGGTCTGCAATGCCTCGATGTCGCGCAGAGCCTGGGCGGCGTCGAAGGTTTCGCGATAGACCGGCGGAAACCAGTCGCGCCAACGCCGGGCGGCGGCGCGGCCCTCGGGTTCGCCGAGCTTTTCCTGCAGGGCCACGCGAAGCCGGTCATTCCACGACGTCGCCGCGTCGATCAGGTCGCGTTCGGGTGCCGTGAGATCGGGGCCGGCCTGCTCGGGCGTGCGCAGCTTCAATGTATAGAGGGATTGGACGAGCGCGGAATCGCTGCCGACCGACGTCGCGACCGACGTCACCTCGCCGTCCCAGGCCTTGCTCAAGATTGCGGCGAAGCGGTCGGAGAGGGCCGCGTCGAAGCGCTCGCGCGGCACGAACACGAGCGCGGTGGCGAAGCGGCCGACCGTGTCGAGACGCGAGAACAACGCGACGCGCCGTCTCTCCTGCAGCTGCAGGATGCCCAGCACATGGTCGTAGAGCGTGTCCTCGTCGATCTGGAACAGCTCGTCGCGCGGATAGGAATCGAGGATCGCCAGCAGCGTCTTGCCGTCGTGGCTGTGCCGGTCGAATCCCGAGCGGCGCAGCAGGGTCTCGATCCGGCCGCGCAGCAGCGGCACGTCGTGCACTGCCGCGTGATAGGCTGCGGACGTGAACAGGCCGACCAGCCGATGCTCGCCGGTCACTCTTCCGTCGGCATCGCACGTCTTCACGATCACGCAGTCCATTGCGCCGGTCCGGTGGACCAGCGATGGACGGTCGGTCTTCACGATCAGAATGTTGTGCGGTCCACGGGCGAAGCGGGCCATTGCCTCGCCGCTGCCGACGCCGACGTCGAACAGCCGGACCTCGTCGCGGCGCAGGATGCCCAGCGACGATCCCGGCACCAGTTCGTAGCGCAGGCCGGCGGGCTGGCTCGCATCCTCGACATAGCGATAGCGGCGATGGCCGAGGAAGGTGAAGTGGTTGGCTTCGAGCCAGCGCAGGAAATCCTCGTATTCGGGGAGGTTCTGCGCCCGGCCGGGCGCCAGGTCCGCGATGGTGTCCAGGCAGGCGCGGCGCATCGCGCGCCAGTCGTCGACCGCCAGCCGTACTTCGGCCAGGACGCGCGTCAGCGCCGCGGCGATCTCGTCGATGAGCACGGGATCGGTCTGGCGATCGATCTCGACATGCATCATCGATTCGGGCCGCGCCCGTTCACCGGCTTCGAGGACAATTCCCACCAGATCGCCGTCGAGGTCGCGGCGCGCCGCCATCACCGGATGGGCGAGCAGGTGCACGGCGATCTCGCGACGATTGAATTCGTTGGCGATCGAATCGACGAGAAATGGCATGTCGTCGTTCACGATCTGCACGATCGTGTGGCGGCTCTCGAACCCGTGGTCGGCCAGGGACGGGTTGAGGATGCGGACCTTGGCCACTCCGGGCAGGCGGCGGCGCGCGAAGCCCAGCAGGGAGATCGCGGCAGCAGCCCGCTGGTCGACGGGCGCGGCGGCGAGATCCTTGTCCGACAGGCGGCTGTAGAGCCTGCGCGCGAATTGGGCGGATTCTTCTTCGCCAGCCTGCAGGGCGGCGGCGCAAATGGCGTCCAGCCCGTAGACGCGCGGCACCGAAGCGGTGACCATATTTTGTGCATTCCTCCGGGAATTTGCAGCTGATGTTACGCCCGATGGTGACATTCTGACGACGGACTCTTGGCGAAGCCGAGAATGCCCATCGAATCGCGCGTTTTGCAGGGTGCCTCGGCGATGGCGGGCCGATTCGCTGCGGTTTCTGTTGGAGGCCCACGGAATCCGCAGGAAAGCGCGTTTTGTTCTCGTCTCATGCTGCGCCTGCGAAGAGTCGAAAACCCCTCGGGAACAGAATTTCAAACCGATTTTTCGCCCGTGTTTTCAGGAACTTAACCAACCATTCTTGAGATTCACAAGCGGGGAATAAATTTCGAAATGACAGGGCCGGCACCCCGGAGGCAAACTACGGGTAGTGGCGAGGGGCAAACAGCTCCCAAGATGTAGGCGTCTCCCACAGAGAGTTCTATCCACAACTGTGGACAAAAAGGAAAATGGGGACCGCAAGTGTTTGATGTCGTTCAAGTTCGAAGCGGTGCGCGGGTTGTTACTGATTCCGCCCGGGATTCCCGCCTGACGGCCTTCGGCAAGGCCACTCTCAACGACCGGTACCTGCTGCCGGGCGAGAGCTACCAGGACATGTTCGCGCGAGTCGCAGCGGCCTACGCCGACGACGACGCCCATGCCCAGCGGCTCTACGACTACATCAGCAATCTCTGGTTCATGCCGGCCACGCCCGTGCTCAGCAACGGGGGGACCAGCCGCGGCCTGCCGATCTCGTGCTTCCTCAACGAGGCGAACGACAGCCTCGAGGGCATCGTCGGTCTGTGGAACGAGAACGTGTGGCTGGCCGCGCGCGGCGGCGGCATCGGCTCCTACTGGGGCAATCTCCGTTCGATCGGCGAAAAGGTCGGCATGAACGGCAAGACTTCGGGCGTGGTGCCGTTCATCCGCGTGATGGACTCGCTCACGCTCGCCATCAGCCAGGGCTCCCTGCGTCGCGGCTCGGCCGCCGTCTACCTGCCGGTGAACCATCCCGAGATCGAGGAGTTCATCGAGATCCGCCGTCCGACCGGCGGCGACCCCAACCGCAAGGCGATGAACCTGCACCACGGCCTGCTGATCTCCGACGCCTTCATGCGCGCGGTGGAGAACGACGAGGAATGGGCCCTGGTCAGCCCCAAGGACGGCGCCGTGCAGCGCACCGTCTCGGCCCGCGCCCTGTGGATCCGCATCCTGACCGCGCGCGTCGAAACCGGCGAGCCGTACCTGGTGTTCGTCGACCACGTGAACAACGCCCGTCCCGAGCATCACAAGCTCGCGGGCCTCGAGGTCAAGACCTCGAACCTGTGCAGCGAGATCACGCTGCCGACCGGCATCGACCATCACGGCAAGCAGCGCACCGCCGTCTGCTGCCTGTCGTCGCTGAACCTCGAATCCTATCTCGAGTGGCACGAGCATCCGCACTTTATCGGGGACGTGATGCGCTTCCTCGACAACGTGCTGCAGGGCTTCATCGACACCGCCGGCTCCGACTTCGCCCGCGCGACCTACGCCGCGATGCGCGAGCGCTCGGTCGGCCTCGGCGTCATGGGCTTCCATTCCTTCCTGCAGGCCAACGGCATTCCGCTGGAATCCGTGATGGCCAAGGTGTGGAACAAGAAGATGTTCAAGCACATCCGCGCCCAGTGCGACGAGGCGTCCCTGACGCTCGGCAAGGAGCGCGGCGCGTGCCCGGACGCCGCCGACTTCGGCTTCCAAGACCGCTTCTCCAACAAGCTCGCGATCGCGCCGACCGCGTCGATCTCGATCATCTGCGGCGGCGCCTCGCCCGGCATCGAGCCGTCGGCGGCCAACGTCTACAACCACAAGACCCTCTCGGGCTCCTTCGTGGTGCGCAACCCCTACCTCGAGAAGGTCCTGGCGCAGAAGGGCAAGAACGACGAGGACACCTGGACGGCGATCATGACCGACCAGGGCTCGGTGCGGAATGTCGACTGCCTCGACGACCACGAGAAGGCGGTGTTCAAGACCGCGTTCGAGATCGACCAGCGCTGGCTGATCGAGCATGCGGCCGACCGTACGCCCTATATCTGCCAGAGCCAGTCGCTGAACATCTTCCTGCCGGCCGACGTGCACAAGCGCGACCTGCACCAGATCCACATGATGGCCTGGAAGCGCGGCGTGAAGAGCCTGTATTACTGCCGCTCCCTCTCCATCCAGCGCGCCGAGAGCGTGGCCGGCGAAGCCCTCGCCGCACCGCTCGGCGACCATGCCCTTACGGCGCCTAGAATCGATGCTCCCTCTTCTCTGCCGCTCGGAACGCCGCCGGGTACTCAGAGCAATGACTACGAAGAATGTCTTAGCTGCCAGTAACTAGCGTAGTCCCCTGCCGCGTCTCCGGGGTTCCGGAGGCGCGACAGGGGGTTTCATTTTTCAAGCGATCCCATTTTCATACGCTCGACCGAATTGGACGCCGCGCCATGTCACTCCTCGACGCCAAGCCGATCTACAAGCCGTTCCACTATCCCTGGGCGTACGACGCTTGGCTGACGCAGCAGCGCATCCACTGGCTGCCCGAGGAAGTGCCGCTGGCCGACGACGTGAAGGACTGGCGCAACAAGCTGACCGACAGCGAGCGCCACCTGCTGACGCAGATCTTCCGCTTCTTCACCCAGGCCGATGTCGAGGTGAACAACTGCTACATGCGGCACTACTCCCGCGTCTTCAAGCCGACCGAAGTGCAGATGATGCTGGCCGCCTTCTCGGCGATGGAGACGGTGCACGTCGCCGCCTACAGCCATCTGCTCGACACGATCGGCATGCCCGAGACCGAGTACTCCGTCTTCCTCACCGTCAAGGAGATGAAGGACAAGTACGACTACATGCAGGGATTCAACGTCGATTCGAAGGCCGACATCGCCAAGACGCTGGCCGTGTTCGGCGCCTTCACCGAGGGCCTGCAGCTGTTCGCCAGCTTCGCGATGCTGATGAACTTCCCGCGCTTCAACAAGATGAAGGGCATGGGCCAGATCGTGACCTGGTCGGTGCGCGACGAGACGCTGCACTGCAACTCGATGATCAAGCTGTTCCGCACCTTCATCCAGGAGAACCCGGAGATCTGGACCGAGGAGCTGCAGCGCGAGATCTACGTCGCCTGCTCGACCATCGTCGACCACGAGGACGCCTTCATCGATCTCGCCTTCGAACTGGGCGGCATCGAGGGCATGACCGCCGTCGACGTCAAGCGCTACATCCGCTACATCGCCGACCGCCGCCTGACCCAGCTCAGCCTGCAGCCCATCTACCGCGCGGACGCCAAGAACCCGCTGCCGTGGATGGACCAGATGCTGAACGCCATCGAGCACACCAACTTCTTCGAAAACCGCTCGACCGAATACTCCAAGGCCTCGACGCGCGGCACCTGGGAAGAGGCGTTCAGCTAAATATATGGAATCCTTCGTCTCCGGAGGTGGGGCAACCCGCTCGGCACTGACCGCGTCGGCAGCGATTCGGAGTCAGGCAATTCAGAGCGACAAGCCAGTCGAGTGGCTTAATGTTGCTGGGTCGCTCACGGCGATTCCTCTGGAAGTTGCGAGGCGCATAGCCAATCCTCCAAGCATAGGCGAGACCATCAAATGTGATGCTAGGTCGCATACTCATAAACGATTCCCAAATTTTGGAGAAAGTGATTCAAGGTTCTGAAAGGAGCCTTGGCGATGGCGCGCTACGATCTGACCGAGTTTGAGTGGAGAACGATCCAACCGTTG
>JAGNNA010000334.1 GCA_017990895.1 Reyranella sp. | reverse complement strand
TCATCCCCCAAAGGGATCAGACGACGTCGATCCGACGACCGGCCGCGCGGGCCCGGATGGCCATCCGGGCCCGCGCGCTTCTTGCGAAGCGCTAAAACCTAACCGATCTGCCTAAGACGAGGACGACCGGATCAACGCCCCTCCAGTTGCTTGTTGATCCACACCTGCACGGTGTTCGACTCCAGGAACTCGTGGACGATCCGGCGCTTCGCCGGATCGCGTGCATCGCCGTCGATGATCGCGGTGATGACGTCGCATTTGTAGGGGACGGCCACGGCCTCGCCGTAGCGCAGGGCCTTGTTGTTGCGACGGTGGACGTAGACGCGGGTCCAGCCGACGAGATCGGTGACCCGCAGGCGCTCGCCGGGGCCGACCGGTTCGAAGCGCGGGTCGAGGAGGCGGATGTCGACGGCACGTTCCAGCGCCGCGTCGCTCGCGATGCCCTCGGGACAGTCGCCGCTCTCGCCGAGGCCATTCAAGGTCAGCCAGACATAGACGTCGTGATCCTCGCCGCTATAGGCGCGGCCCGGGGGAGCTCGATCCGTCGAGAGCGGCCAGGTGAAGGGCCGCCAGCCGAGCTTGTCGGTCGGGCCCAGCGCCACCTGCCGTTCGGCGAACCAGGCGAGCAGCGCCAGGGCCGCGACCTGCGCCACGCCGAGCAGAATGTAAGTGCGCGTCTGGCGGCTGAGGGCCATCAGACGCGCTCTCTCATTCCATCAGATCTGGTGCGCCATCGGCGGCGCGGGGATCGGGCGGACGCGCTCGTAGGCGGCGGCGGCGCGCAGCACCAGCGCATCCTTGGCGTGGCCGCTCACGATCTGCAGGCCGATCGGCATGCCCTCGCGGTCGAGTCCGCACGGGATGGTGGCGGCCGGCTGGCGCGTCAGGTTGAAGGTGAGGGTGAAGGGCGTCCAGCCGATGTCGACGCCGTCGCCGCCCCACGCCGCATTCTCGTTCACCGCGAAGGCCGTCATCGGCATGGTCGGGGTCAGCAGCAGGTCGTACTTGGCCATGAATTGGTTCATGATCGCCGAGATCGTCTGGCGCTGGTGGATGGCGGTGACCACCGCCTCCTGTCCCAGGGTGGCGCCGTACTCGGCGGCCTTCACCAGGCCGGGATCCATCAGCTCGCGCTTCTCCGGGCTGAAGCTCTTCAGCAGGATGGCGACATTCGACTGCCAGTGCGCGTTCAGCACCTTTCGCGGGTCCAGGCCAATGAAGTCGGGCGAATCCTCCACGACCTTGGCGCCCAGTGTCTTGAAAACCTTGACCGCCTGCTCGACCGCCACCGCCACGTCGCGGTCGATCTTCTCGCGCTCGACGAAGCCCAGGTGCGGCGAGTAGGCGATGCGCAGGCCCTTCACGCCCTTGTCGAAGCCTTTGAGATAATCCTCGGCATCGTCGGGGCGGCCATAGGGATCGCGCGGATCGGGGCGGGCGATGACGTTCATCATCATCGCCGCGTCGCGCACGGTGCGCGTCATGGGGCCGATGTGCGAGAGCGTGCCTTGGGCCGAGACCGGCCACAGGGGCACGCGCGCCTGAGTGGGCTTCAGGCCGAACAGGCCGCAGAAGGAGCAGGGGATGCGGACCGAGCCCGCGCCGTCGGTTCCGATGGCGAGGTTGCCCATGCCGACCGCCTCGGCCGCCGTGCCGCCGCCCGAGGAGCCGCCAGGCGTGCGGCCGATCTTCCAGGGATTCTGCGTGGCGCCGAACAGCTTTGAATCGGTGACGCCCTTCCAGCCATATTCCGGCGAGGTCGTCTTGCCGAGCAGTACGGTGCCCGACTCGCGCAGGCGCTGGGCCACCGGTGCGTCGACGTTGAACGGCCCGTCGGGATCGGTGGCGAGACTGCCCATGCGCGTGGGCATGCCCTTGGTCTGCACCATGTCCTTGATCGTGATCGGCACGCCATCGATGTCGGAAAGGCGCTTGCCCCCCTTCTTCCAGCGCTTCTCCGAGGCGCGCGCCTGGCGCATCGCCGCGTCGGGATCGAGATGCTGGAAGGCGTTGAGCTGGCCGTTGAAGGCATCGATGCGGGCGAGCGCGGCCTTCGCGGCCTCGACCGGCGAGGCCTTGCGGGCCTTGAAGAGTTTCACCAGCTCGTGGGCCGGCATCATCGCAAGGTCGGCAGTCATTTACTTTGTCTCCGGAAGGGCAGGGAATTTCAGGGGATGGGCGTCGGCGTAGGTGGCGGCGGCGCGCAGCACCAGCGCGTCGTTGTAATGGGCGGATACGATCTGCAGGCCGACGGGGAGGCCCTGCCGCGACAGGCCGCACGGCACCGTCGCCGCGGGATGGCGCGTCAGGTTGAACTGCGGCGTGTAGGGCGACCACATCACGTTGCCCTTGCCGTCGGGACCTTGAGGCAGGTTGGTGCCGGCCTCGAAGGGCTGTACCGCGACGGTGGGCGTGAGCAGCAGGTCGTACTTCGTGAAGAACAGGTTCCAGGCGAGGGTGAGGTCGCGCCGCGTCACCTGCGCGTTCACGACGTCCTGCAGGGTGTAGCGCAGGCCCGCCTTCGCGCCGGCCAGCAGGCTGGGATCGAATTCGCTGTGGCGCGCCTCGGGGAAGAGTTGCAGCAGGCGCTGCAGCGCCGACAGCCAGTGGATCACGAAGGCGCGGCTCGCCTCGCCGAAGGCGAAGGGCGGCTCGACTTCCTCGACCGTGCAGCCCAGCGCCTCGAATTCGCGGGCGGCCTTGGTCACCATCGCGGCGACCTCGATGTCGAGCGGATGATCGCCGAAACACAGCGCGAAGCCGATCTTCAGCTTCTTCGGCAGCCTGGTGAGCTTCTTCGTGTAGTCGGTGTCGTCCGGGGGCAGGGCGTAGCCATCGCGCGGATCGGGCCGGGCGATGGCGTTCATCATCAGCGCGGCGTCGAGTGCGGTCCGCGCCATCGGGCCGGTGTTCGACAGGTCGCCGGTCATCGAGGGCGGCCAGGCCGGGACGCGGCCGAACGTGGCCTTGAGGCCGATCAGCCCATTGAAGCTCGCGGGAATGCGCACCGATCCGCCGCCGTCGGTGCCGATGGCGATCGGGCCGAGGCCCGCCGCGACCGCTGCGCCGGCGCCACCCGAGGAGCCACCCGGCGTCATGCCGGTGTTCCAGGGATTGCGCGTGATCCCGTGCAGAGGCGAATCGGTCACGCCCTTGTGGCCGTACTCCGAGCTGGTGCTCTGCGCGAAGACGAGGGCGCCCGCCTCGCGCAGCCGCGCCACTGCCGGCGCGTCGGCATCGACTTGTGTCTTGTCGGTGAGCTTGCTGCCCATCGAGGCGGGCCAGCCCTTCACCCTCACCAGCTCCTTGATCGAGACCGGCACGCCGTCGAGCGGGGAGAGCGGCTCGCCCTTCTTCCAGCGCTTTTCCGAGGCGCGCGCCGCAGCCAGCGCTGCCTTCGCATCGACATGGCAGAGAGCGTTGATGGTCGTCGCGAGCCGGTCGGCGCGCGCCAGGACGGCCTTCATCGTCTCGACGGGAGAGGCCTTGCCCTTGCGGTAGAGTTTGCCGAGTTCGTCGGCACTCGCCTGCGTGAGATCCGTCGTCATGCCGCTTCTCCCGTTCGGGTCGCCGCTTGGCGATAGTGGCGCGCGAGCTGTTCGGCCTGGTACTCGGCGGCGAGCGCCTGTTCGGTGCGCCCGAGCCGGTGATAGAGCGCGGCCAGCGCGCGCTTGGTCGCGGCCACGCCGGGCCGTTCGCGTTCGTCGGCCTGCAGGATCGCCAGCGCCGCATCGTTCCAGCCGGCGCGGCTCAGCGCATCGAGATGGATCGCGCCGAACAAAGCGCGCTGCGCGATCGAACCGCCCAGGCTGCGCAGGTACGGCATCGCCTGACCCATCAGGCGCGCCGCCGTCGACATGTCGCCTACGGCGTGGGCGGCCAGTCCATGCGCCAGCGGCACGACGCAATCGGCCCAGAGCTCGCGCTCGAAGGGCTTCGCGCGGGCGGCGCGGTCCTCGAGGCTCGCCAGCATCTCGGTGACGGTGCTGCGCTCGCCGGCGCGCGCCAGCCCGTAGAGATAGTGGACGTCGTGGAACGCGGAGAGATGCTCGCGCACGCGCGGCTTCAGGTAGGTCGCGAGATCGGCCCAGCGCGCGCCGACATCGACGCCGCGCAGTTCGAGGCGTGCGAGGAGCGACACGGCGTTGGCCTGGTCCTCGCAGAACTCCTTCCACACGCCCCAGACGCGCTCGTCATGCAGCGCCAGCGCCTCGTCGGTGCGGTCGAGGTCGATCAGGAACAGGGCGAGGTGCCACCAGTTGTGCGTCTGCATGAAGGAGTTGCAGTCGGCCCAGGTGTCGGACACCGAGCTGAGGAAGGCGACGCCGTCCAGCATGCGACCGCGCGCCTCCAGGCAATGGGCGATGGCGTGATGAGCCCACGGGTCGTTGCGGTCGAGCGCCAGGCCCTTGCGCGCCGCGGCTTCGGCCTCGTCGAGGCGATTGCACTCCTCGAGGCCAAACGCATACATGCCCCAGACGAAGCGGTTGTCCGGATTGCCGGCGAGCAGCTTCTCACCGACGTCGAGCAGCGTCTCGGCCTCGCCGCGATTGAAGGCGAGCAGTTGAGCGAGCTTGCCGGCCAGCAGGTCGCGCGGCCATTCGGCGACGATCCGGCGGAACTGCTGCAGGCTGCAGTCGGTGTCACCGCCAACCCAGAATTCGATGGCGCCGAGCCACGCGAATTCGCGAGGGCTCGCGCCCGGCGTCATCTTCTGCGCGCGCGAGAGATGGCGTGTCGCGGCAGCGTGACCCTCGGGCGAGTACATCGAGAGGAAAAGGCTCGCCGCGACCAGCGGCAGCATCGGGCACTTCTGTTCCGTATCGGCGGCGGCGATGAAGTCGGCGAATCGCTTGCCGAAGCCCAGCCATTCCTGGGTGACGAAATCCAGCGCGGCGACCGCGCCCTCGTCGGCATTGCCCAGCTCCAACCCTTGCCCGTCCCTCAGCACGCCGTTCCCCTGATTTCTGCGGGAACGAGCTTCGCATGCCGTGCAGCGGCTGGTCGAGAGGCACGGTGGGGCGTTAACTCTTCTCCAACCCATCGCGGATCAGGCCCCAGCGCATGGTCGTGCGGACCTCGATCGGACGCAGGATCAGGCGGTCCATGGCCAGCCAGACGATGCCGATGGTCAGCATGCCGACGACGATGCGCGGCGTCTGGAAATATTGCTGGGCGTTGAAGATCGCGTATCCCAGGCCGTCGGTACTGGCGATCATTTCGCCGCCGACCAGGGAGCGGAAGCCGAAGGCGATGCCGAGGCGGATGCCGGTCATCAGGTTGGGCAGGGTCGCGGGGAATATGACGTGCCGCACGACGGCGGCGCGACCGGCGCCCAGGGTCTGCACTGCTTCGATCAGCACCGGCTGGACCATGCGGATGCCGGTCAGCAGGTTGTGAAGCACCGGGAAGAAGATCGACATCACGATGATGAACAGCACCGCGCCCTGGCCCAGTCCGAACCACAGGATCGCGAAGGGGATCCAGGCGAGGCCCGGGATGGCCTGCAGCAGGTTGACCAGCGGATCGAAGAAATTGCGCGTGATCCTGCTCAAGCC